>JAJZGH010000298.1 GCA_021798635.1 Planctomycetota bacterium
TCAAGCTCGCGACGCAAACAACGTTGAAAAATGGAACCTGGGGTGTTGGGGTCCCAGTCGCGATGCTCGGCGTGACCGCCGACGAGGAGAGTTCCCCTTCCCCGCAGGTCCGCCCGCCGGGCATCGCTTCGCCGTCGGGCGAAGAAATACAGCCCATCCGGATTCTCAAGCACAGCGTAGGGAACAATCTGTTGCACCTCAGGGGATTTCTCGGCAGTCTCGCGCCCAAGGAATTGCGGTTTGCCGTCCTGTAGAATGCTGCGAATTGTCTCTTCAATAACGTCCTTATCGCGGTCGAACATTTCGAATGTCACCGGCTCTGTGACTAACAACATCTGTGCCGACAGACCTTCAATAACCTCGGTAATGGCCTTTGCCACGACGTACGCAACCTGTTGGAAACTCACCGAGGACTTTCCCGAATCTGACGTATCAACATGGAAAATCTTCGGCGCGGTGCCACCCTCAAATGATTTAGCGGCCGTTTGGTATGCATCTTGCAACTGCTTGAGCGTCTCCTGGTTCATTACCGATCCTGCCTCGTTGATAAGCTTTGAATGGCGCTCGCGCGCCAGTGATGTCTGGTGATCCGCGGTAAACAAAAAGACAATATTCTCGCGGCGCATCCATGCGTCAAGGTTGAAGAATGTGGTGATGGCGCTACGTTCGCCGTCGGTTATGTGTTGAGCGTGGCAGAGAAATTCCATCCAGCCAGCCACATCGAAGAGTCCGCGATCCAATATCACAAGGTGGTACGGTGGATTTTCGTGGCAATCAATGAGGATGTTTTGCAATGCATAGCATCCCGACCAGGCGTTGAAGGAAAGCCAATCGTCACGTAAACCCCGCGGGGTTCGTAAGGAGGCCCCTTCCGCAGGAGCCGCAACTTCGGCTCCGAGCCGCTTAAATAAATGAGTAAGAATATTAATAACCGAGGATTTCCCCGACTTAGGAGAACCGGAAAACTCAATAATCACGGGGAGCCGTACCTCGGAATCTTCGGCTTTGAGAAGCTTTAGCGACGCGCCGAACCGGGCCTGCAAGTCGGCGAGCTGCTTCTCCGAAGGACTGCCTGATGGTACTTCTAAATTGGTTATCATACCGATTGTCCATACGCCATCATTGGGCTTAGCTCTGCAGGCCCTCGCACGGCAGCTCCGTCGGATGTTACCCCGCCAAATCATTTCTGTAAACCTATCAATGCGAAGGCCTGCGACCGGTTAACGCTTCGTGGCACAGACGAGGCGCTGTATTCGGAAACGCAGCCGGCTTGGCCCGCAAAGGGCATTTAATGGCGCGGCGTTTCAGCGATGTATTTTTACTTCGCCATTTATAGTGAAAGCATATATACCGGCGCACAAGTGACCGCGCCAGCTTTGCAACTATTTCCCTCCTGACGTGTTTAATGATTTGAAGCATCTGTTTGGGATGCTGCTATTTTGCGGCCCATTGCACCGCTGGGTTGATGGAAAGTTTTGAAAACTGCCAGGAGCGCTTTCAATCACATTTTATCGGCCATACAATGCGGTTGGTGCTGAGGGTAATCAGCCCCATTGGCGGTCGAGCTTTGAACGGTTAAGGGTGTTTCGGGAGCAGGCAGGTATGCCCGCATTAAAACGTGTCATCGTGGTTCTGGGAATGCAGCGCAGCGGCACCAGCACCATTGCCCGAGCCATCCACGCACTGGGCGTGCCGCTGGGAAATAATCTTCTGCCGGCCAATATTTTTAATCCCCGCGGCTACTGGGAAGACCAGCGGATATGGCGGCTGAATCAGCAATTTCTGGATCTGATTGGGGCCTCCCACCAGACCGGCGGCGTGAACTGCCCAAGCATCCTGGAGCATCCCAAATGTGAATCGCTGATCACCAAAGCCACTGTTTATCTGCATAAGCAATTCGGTGAGTGCGCGTTGTGGGGTGTGAAAGATCCGCATATCGGACGCCTGCTGCCACTATGGAAAATCATTTTTCAGCGACTAGGCGTTGAACCCAGCTACGTCATCGCGGTACGAAATCCGCTAAGCATCGCCGAATCACTGCAGCGCTGCGGTCTGGCGGATAAAGAATCCGGATTTGTTTTATGGCTGGAAAATATGTTCAGCGTGGTCTGCGAGACCCGGCAAAGCACGCGGGTATTTGTAGATTATGATGAACTCTTCGGTCACGCACCGGAAGCCTTGCGCCGCATTGCCAAAACCCTGGCCCTGCCCGGCGGCCCCCGGCAATCGCAAAACATCGCGGACTTTGCCGAGAATTTTTTATCGGAGAATCTGCGCAGCAGCCGCTACACGTTGGAACAACTGCGGGCGGCATTCCCCGCTCCGAGCCTGTTCTTTGACCTGTATGAATTTGTGCGCCGGGCGGCGCATGATCAACTTTCACCTGAAGACTTTTCGCAACAATGGGCGGTCATGACCGACCGCTATGCCGATATTCATCGCTGCCTGTCGGCAGGAGCAGCGCAATATCAAAAGTTATTAGCCCGCCATCAGCGCCGGAACCGCCTATGGAAGCCGCTGAAAGAAATGGAAAAAATGGTCCGCACGGGCCGTAAAAAACTTCTGCAAGGCTCCCGCGCAGCCATGTAAGCCCGCTCATGCCCCGTCATGACGCCGTAACGTCGTGACCGTTTGCGGCGCGTTGCCAAACTTCTGCCGGGAATCTGATGCTCATTTTCGAATCAGGCGTAGCACCATTTTCAGCTTTGGCCCCTGCGGTTAGAATCGCGGTATGAATAAATTGCAGGATAATATAACAGCCGCCATTCCCGAACAGACGATCCCCATTCTGGATTTTGGCTCACAATATGTGCAGTTGATTGCCCGGCGTGTGCGTGAGGCCGGCGTTCAGGCGGTGCTGGTGGCACCCGATATTTCCATCGCCAAACTGCGGGAAATGAATCCGGTGGGACTGATACTTTCCGGGGGGCCGGCCAGTGTTTATGAAGCGGATGCTCCGCGGTGTGATGCCAACATTTTTGATCTGGGTATTCCCGTGCTGGGAATTTGTTACGGTATGCAGATTGGCGCGGAATTGCTGGGCGGAAAGGTTAAGCCCGGTGTCGCTGCTGAATATGGTGCCACGCGGCTGCACGTGCTGGATAACGCCGCGGCGGAGGGCCACAGCGGCGAATTATTTGCCGGCGTGCCCGCCGACACGGGCGTGTGGATGAGCCACGGTGATCAGGTTAAGGAATTGGGAGCCGATTTTATTCCGCTGGCCTCTACGCCCACCTGCCCCCTGGCGGCGATTCGGCATAAATCGCGCGCCTTTTTTGGCGTGCAATTTCATCCGGAAGTTACACACACCCCGCACGGCGGAAAAATTCTGGAGAATTTTTTATATCGGGTGTGCGGTGCCGCGGGAACCTGGCGCATGGGGAATTTTCTGGACATCGCAGTGGATAAAGTGCGGCGACAGGTGGGTGCCGGCCGCGTGGTCTGCGGGTTATCCGGCGGTGTGGATTCCGCCGTGGCGGCGGCGTTGCTGCACCGGGCGATTGGTAACCAACTGACCTGTATTTTTGTGGATAACGGTTTATTGCGGAAAAATGAACGTGACGCGGTGGAAAGTACATTCCGCGATCACTTTCATATTGACCTGCGCGTGGTGGATGCCGGTGATGAATTTTTGGACGCCCTTGCCGGGGTCAGTGAACCGCAGACCAAGCGGAAAATCATAGGCAAGGCGTTTATTGATGTGTTCAAACGCGCCAGCAGCAGTATTCCTGATGCGCGTTTTCTGGCACAGGGCACGCTGTATCCGGATGTTATTGAAAGCGGGCAGGGTTATGCGCGTACGGCGGCCAATATCAAACTGCACCATAACGTCGGCGGCCTGCCGGCGGAATTGGGCTTTGACCTTGTGGAACCTCTGCGTGACTTATTCAAAGATGAAGTTCGCCGGCTTGGTGAAGTATTGGGTCTGCCGGAAGATATGGTGTGGCGGCATCCGTTTCCCGGTCCGGGGCTGGCGGTGCGGTGCATCGGGGACATAACACGCGAGAAACTGGCAATTTTACGGGATGCCGATGAAATTCTGCTGGAGGAAATTGTGGCCGCCGGCTTGTATCGTTCCACGGCGCAGACATTTGCTGTATTGCTGCCGATCAATACGGTTGCGGTCATGGGTGATGGCCGCGGATACAAGCCGGTGATTGCCTTGCGCAGTGTGGATTCCACAGATTTTATGACCGCCGACTGGAGCCGGATTCCTTATGATGTCTTGGCGCGGATCAGCAGTCGGATTGTCAATGAGGTTCGCTCTGTAAGCCGGGTGGTGTATGATATTACCAGCAAGCCGCCGGGCACCATAGAGTGGGAATAAGATTGCTGGAGTAATTCATGGCCGCCAATACACCCCCGTTGCATCCGCACGATATCGGATTGCCGGCTTCGGTAGTCCGCAAGCGAAAGCACTTTCGGCGCATCGGGTATGTCATGCTCGTGTTTGCCGTGCTGACCGCCGGTCCGGGGTGGTATCTCTATGGCGTGTCGATCTGGGGTTCCCTGCATATTGGCCGATTTACCACCCTTCAGGCGATCGTGGCGTATTCCCTGCTGATTATTTCCAGCATTACGCTGGTGCTGGGATTATGGTATCTGCTTCTGGCGCAAGTGCGGCGCCTGGCGCATATCGTTGAAGATCCGCAGGAAGATTCCAAGACTCTCAACTGTGCGAATTGTGGCTGGCCGCACGATTATCCGGACCGGTTTTGCCGCCATTGCGGTAAACCGCTGGCTGCGGCCAAGCCGTGATGAAGTTGGATATTTTCCTGGACAGTTATTAAACCAGGGGAATGAGTTGCCGGGGCGTGTAACGGGAGTTCGGATATGTAATGGGCGAGGAAGTGGTTATAGGAAGTTTCATCATATATAGAGTTGAAAAATTCCACGCTATACAATTTGCCCTGTCTGCCATTATAATCCCGTGTGTCGTTGAATAGTCGATACTTTGCGAGGAAGTCTAAAATGCGGAAACAACACTTAGCGGCTTGGACCACGTTGGCGGTTTTGATGCTCGGCTTAGCCGGCTGCAGCGCTTTTATCAACAGCAAAACCGTTCTGTCTAATCCGCAGAATTATTCCTCCTGGCGCGTCCTGAAATATGAACCCCAGATTTCCACGTTCGCCTCACTGGTTAAATCCTCGGGCTTGGAATACGCCCTGAAAACCGCCGGCAACTATACTATTTTCGCCCCCACCAATGCGGCCTTCA
>JAJZGH010000053.1 GCA_021798635.1 Planctomycetota bacterium
ACACGATGCTCCGCAGTCACAACGCGGCCATTACTCGGACAGGCTCCTGGTAAAAAGTCGATGGAGGAACGCAGACGTCCCTCCATCGACTCATTTTTCGGCGATAGGCCAACGTGAAACGCTATCACTTATTACGCGCGCCGCAGCCGACGTGAATTCAACAGCAACAGGCCGCCGCCACACGCGGAAAGAAGCAGCATCCAGGATGCGGGTTCGGGGACGGGAGCCGTGGTGAGCGGATCAAGCACGACACTGGAGACATCGACTGCCGAATCGATGGTTGTGGGGCTGGAATTGGCAAACATTAACGTTTCGGTACTGGCGGAAGCCGTGAATCCGAAAAGCTGCTGGGTAAACCAGATGTTGTTCATCGTATTGGTATTAAGTGAATCGGTGCTCACAAGGCTACCATCAATCTGACTGCCGTTTGCTATAGATGCGGTCAACTGCTCAAGATTATCGTTCGAGCCGGTACGCCCCTGACTATTTTGGCCTGCCGCCACATAACTGACGCTGTAGGACTGACCCACTGTCAGGCCGCTGACGGCTTGTGAAATACTGGTTCCAGTCCCTTGAAGAAACGCGAACACAAAGCTCCCCGGCCCGAATGGAGCGGTCCCACTGATGCTCGCCGGAGCAAAATTCACGCCCGTGCCAACGCTGGGAGCACCGGCGTTTCCATTTACAGAAACCCAGTCTGCAATGGACGGCGGGTTAGGGGGGTTGTTGCCGGTTCCCCCGACGTAGTATGGATAATTGTCAAAGCCGGCGGCGTTAGCCGTGAAATTCCCGTTCGCCACGAGATTTGTCACGGTGGCAGATGCTGAACGAACACCCAGTATGGCCATCAAGGCGGCAGCGGCCAATGCCGCTGCGAACACGCCTTTACGAGAAGAAAACAACGTGTACATATCTGTACTCCTTAAAAATCCCCCCCCCGCCTGCATTGCTGCGGTGGGTGAACCGTCTATTAGTCGCCCCTTCTTTGAAGGTCTTACAAAAACATCCGAAATCTATTGTAACAAATGAGTACCGGGGCAAAAATGTAAAAAAGGCGATGGAAGAACGCGGGCGTCCTCCTATTGCTTCTTGTTCGGCAATAGGTTATCGGAAAGCTTGGTCTAGTCCAGCGCAATCGACGCGGATTTGGCAGCAGCAAGCCACCCGTACAAGGTATAAGAAGAAACATTCAGGATGCCGGTTCAGGTGCGCAGAGCCGCGCTAAATCGTTCGGATAGCAGGGCCACAATTGCGGCAACTTGTTGATCCACCTGTTCCGAGCGAAGGGTGGATGCGGGATCCCGGAAAAGTAAGGCCAGAGTAACGCTTTTTTTTCCTGGGCCAATCTGGGCGTTGCGGAATGTGCCGACAAATTCAATGTCTTGCAGGAACTGCACAGAATGTGCATGAATGGAGGAGGAAATATCACTCCAGCGCACGGTGTCGTCTACTACAATAGATAGATCTCTCCGCATGGCCGGGAAGCGCGGTAATGGTGAGGCGCGGCGGATGGGATTAAAGGCGGCGATTAATTTTTCCAAATCCAGTTCCGCGGCCGCAACATCCTGGCGGAGATTGTAAAATTTCATGATCTCCGGGGCGACCATGCCGGCGGACCCGATATCATCTGGCGGCCCATCTAACCACATCACGCAGCGGCCGCTGACACCCGCCGTCAAGCCCGGAACATTATCCGGCTTAACAGCCAGTCGCAGGGCCGGATTTATGGCCGTCAAAAGTTCTCGGACCGCCCCGAGAACCAACGGTAATTCGTCGGCGATCAGGGCAATATGTCGCTGTTCAATGGGCGCGTCCTGTTCGGAAGAGGCGGGCTGAAATACACTGCAATATTCAAAGAGGCGGGCGTTGGGGGTGCCGTTATTCTGATTAAGCGTTTTCGCCCGCAGCAGACCCGGCAGGATGGATGGGCGCAAAGCATTTTCCGCTTTGCGCACCAGTTCGCTAACCAGAACCGGTGCGGCGTTGTCCGGCAGAAACTGACGCCCTTCGGTCGGGTCGACAAAACTATGCGTAATGGCTTCGGAGAACCCGCAGGCGCGCAAGGTATCGCAAATGGCGGCAAGAGCGGCCGTCCGATGGTCCCCAGGCGTCACCTGATGGCAAATGGTGTTCTGGACCGGGACATTTCCATAACCCCAAAGCCGCGCCACTTCCTCAATTAAATCAATTTCCCTGGAAATATCCGATCGGAAACTCGGCACCGAACAACTGATTACATCCCCTTTAAGTTCCGGCGAAAATTCCAGGCGAGTAAGAATATCCAGCACATCATCCAGGGGCACCTGCACGCCAAGAATCCTGGCAATGCGCGCGTGACGCAACGTAACGGGGACAGAAGCTGTATTGGCAGTGCCCGCCGAAACGCAGCCCGGGGCTAACGCTCCGCCGGCAACGTCTAAAATAAGTGCAGCCGCACGGCGCGAGGCGTAATCCGCCATGGCCGGATCAATGCCGCGCTCAAAGCGGAAAGACGAATCGCTCATCAACGCCAAAGCTCGGGCGGTGCTGCGGACAGACAACGGATTGAATCGGGCGGATTCAAGGATAATATCCACCGTTGAGGATGAGACTTCGCTGGCTTGGCCCCCCATTACCCCGGCAATCGCCAGCGGCCCGACCGCATCACCAATCACCATCATGGACGAATTAAGTTTGTATGTGCGACCGTCGATGGCGGTGATGGTTTCACCGTCGGCGGGGGTATCGACGAAAATGCGCTGATCGGTAATTTTTGCAGCATCAAAGGCGTGCAGCGGCTGGCCGGTTTCCATGAGCACAAAATTAGTGATGTCCACCACGTTATTGACACTGCGCATGCCGACGGATTCAAGAACATCGCGCAGCCATTGTGGCGACGGACCGACTTTTACGTTGCGAATCAGACGGGCCGAATAATAGGAACACATATCGGGCACGAGAATTTTCACCGCCATGGAATCGGCCGCCGGCTCGCCGGACTCAACCAGCGTGACTTCCGGAGCGGCATAGGTAAATTTGAACAGCGCGGCCAATTCGCGAGCCAGGCCGATATGACTTAAACAATCGGTGCGGTTACTGGTAACTTCCACATCCAGCACATCGGTTCCGTGGCTCTGATACACATTTTCCACGACCAGACCGGCGTGGATCAGGGCCTCCTGCGCGGCGGCGGCGGATGGCATGGAATTCAAATAACGGGAAATCCAATTCAGGGCAATTTTCATGAGGTATCCTAAGGGCAGTTAAGAAGATTGACGGGTAATCACCGGATAGTTCGAGCGCTCACCCAAACCGGTCACGGGGTAATCCTTACGTAATGGATTGGATTGGAAGCTGTCCCAAGTCAGAATACGCCGCAGGTCCGGATGACCGGTAAAGGTGACTCCAAACATGTCAAATACTTCCCGCTCCAGCCATTCAGCACCGGCATACAGCGGCACCAGAGAGGCCATAACCAATTCACTTTCCTCAACGAACACGCGCACAATCAGGCGGGGCGTGCATTTCTCCACGCTGTTAAACACGTAGACCAAGCCGAAGCGCGGCTTGTCCCATCCTGGGTAATTGAGGTAATCCACGCAGGTAATATCCGCCAGCATGTCATAGTGCAGAGCCGGATCATCGCGTAAAAAAGTGACTACAGGGATAAGGTGATCGCGCGGAACGGAAATCTGCACTTGCCCGCGAAAACTGCTGCCCTTCAGGCCAAGCGACGGGAATTCTTCTTTCAACCGGATAGCCGCCGGGTGATCAATTGCCATAATATTTAACTCCGAGAATTCATACAAACAGCCTATAGAGCATGGAGTATAGCGACGGCCGGGGGTTTATCCAACCGTTGGACCCGGTTATGAACCGGTTAAAGCTGATACACTCTCGCGGCGGTATCGCCCATGATTTGCTCCTGCTCGCGGATCGAAAGCGGTGCGATAAAATCCTGGATTGTCCGCACCCAGCGTGCATAGGAAACCGCCAGAAGACAAACCGGCCAATCGGATCCGAACATCAGCCGCGCAGGGCCAAAAGCCTTGAGCACCACGTCCAGATATGGCTGAATATCCGCCGGCGACCAGGCACAGTGATCGGCCTCTGTGACCACGCCGGAAAGTTTGCAAAAAACATTCGGGCGTCTGGCTAACTCTGTGATCAGCCGATCCCATGGCTCGATGACACGGTCTTTGATGCACGGTTTAGCCATGTGATCCAGAACAAATATCTGATTTGGATACTGATCGACAAACCGGATGGATTGCGGAAGATGTTTTTCAAAAATCAGAATGTCATAAACCAGATTGAATTGGCGCAGTAAACGTATGCCACGATTAAACTCGGTGCCAAGCATGTAAGCGTCATCCGGCTCATCCTGCAGAACATGTCGCAGGGCCTTGAGTTTGGGTTGCGCGCTCCAGTGTTCAAGTTCCGCTTGAATGTTATTGGCAGTCAGGGGCAGCCAGCCGACAACGCCCTTTATAAATTCATGCCTTTGCGCCAGTTCCAATAGCCAACGGGTTTCTTCCACGGTCTGCCGGGCTTGCACGGTCAGAGCACCCTGAATTCCCGCAGCGTGCAATTCCTGGTGCAGATATTCCGGCAGAAAATCCCGCCGGAGGACGGCCATATCGGCGTTAATCCAGGCGTATTGGTCAGGGCTGTACCGCCAGAAGTGATGATGGGCATCAATTTTCACAATTATTCTCCGCAGAAGTTTTCGATATCTTTACATATTCAGGATTTGTGCGGTTTCGCCGGGCCAAGAAACGGTGTCAGCGGTGCCATACCGGGATGCGGGCGGGCACCCTGCTCAATAAGATGTTCAACGGCTATTTTTGCCAACGTGCGCGAAATGCGATCCCATTTGGTTTTTGGATTATTGAGAAATCGGTGGTAATGCCGCAGAGAGTCATAAAGCGTGCGGTCTCGCAGAATTCCCCACGGCAACGCCGAGCCGGCGTCGTGGAGTAATTTGGCAACCGCAAAATCCGCATGGGGATTTACCGGCGCGGAAGCCAGAAGGCTTTGAATTTGCGCCGGCACGCTTTTGGGCCAGCGGTGCACTATTTGTTGCCGCACCAGCGGCTCGTTTTGAATGACTAAAGCATAAAGATATATAGGTGTTGCTGCGGCGATATTGCCTTGAAGAAGCTGATGATACTGCTGATCCAGGTAATCCATCATGGTAACGCTTTGACTGGTCAAGGCTCGCGTATTGCTGATCTGCCCGATGAGCACCGGATTTCGCCGCACGGGTAGCGTTTCCTCGATAACCAGCAGACGCACCGTACGGGCGGCGGCGGCCACCTGGGCATCGCGCAGGAGTTGCAAAGTTAATTGCACATCAGCGCGTTCAGCCAGTGCGGCAAAGTGTTCGCGATCCTGCGGGGGCGTAGCGCCCAAATACGCCAAAAGCTGGCTCATCGTCCAGATGGGGCCAAGTTCAACGATATTGTCCGGGGCAACGCGTGTCATGTAAGCGGCCAGCCCACGCTGGGCTACTGGTGAGCCGATGCGGGACTGATAGGTTAACGCGAAGGCTTTAATATCCAGCAGGCGGGCCAGACCAGGATGACGTGTCTTTTTTGCTGCACTTAATAAGGCATTGGCGGCGGCAATCTTATCCAGCACGCGATGGCGCATCGCCGAGAGTATCTGCGGGGCGTAAGTTTTTTCATAACGCCGCCAGTCGCTGGTGGAATAAAGTGGCTTAAAGCGTCCCGGAGCGATGGATGGCACCGTCTCATTGAGCGTTAAATCCGGCCACAGATCGGATACAGCAATAGCCGGCGGCAAAAGCGGATTATTCGCCAGCGAATCCCCGGAACCGGTCGCTGGCGCTGGTGCCGCAAAAGCAAAAATAGTTCCGGCCCAGCCGAGGCAGGCCAGTATCATGAAAACGCTCACGCGATAAGAATATCTCATAAAGTTCTGATATTCGCACTAGGGTGATTTAAAGACCGGCGTTGCATAGACCATCACGCCACGGGATGCAGCGGCTGGTTGTGTTCCAGCATCCTGTGTCCGCAGAGCAGTCAGTCGGGCGGACAGGGCCTGCGGATTGGTATCCGCGGCAATTTTCGTCTGTTGGTCCCAAAGAATCTGCTTATGTCGGGCGATTTGCGCGGAAATTCGTGCGGATTGGCTTGTTAAATCCAGCCGCATTTGCCGAATTCCAAACAGCAGACCCGCTGTAAGGAAAAAAGCGATTAAACACGTAAGAATCTTAAGCATTTCCGAACTGCCATCCCTGCCAGTGGAATTGGATTTAATCCATCATCCTGATTGTGCGCACACACCTGCTGCGCCGGGCACCAACACCTGAAGGGGATTATAACCCAGCGGCCACCGGTAAGGAAAGTGAGAAGCCAATGCTGACACACGAATTGACTTTTCGTATTCCTGCGGTTCGCGCCGAGGCTCTGGTGCTCTGTCAAGCCTGAAGGATGAGGATTGGCAGAGCACCAAGCTTACAGGAAGACTATTACCAATGCCTGACCTGTCGGATATTGCCGCTATTCCTGGGGTGCTGAAGTCGCCTCCGGCTGCGAAGTCTGTGGCTCACCGCGAAGTTCCAGAATCTTCACGCGCACAGCCTGTGCGGACTGCCGAATTTCCTGCATCACCTTCCGAACGCGCGTGCCGGCATTTTTATTGCCGCCTTCCGCCTTGGCAATGTCCTCAGCAACCTGTTCAATTAACTGTTTGAGTGTCTCGTATTCCTGCATGATATCGCGCTCCTTCACGACAAACCCAACGCCTCATCCCGGCAGAACACATCTGAAGCCGGAGCAAAAAGACGGGCGTCTGTTAGAATTATCGGATGTATACGGCCAATAATATCAGTGAAAAACTCAAAATTTTGTATTTATTCGCATATATGTACATCCGCGAGATCGCTACCCAGCCGGTTTGGGTGACATTTGGCGGCCCTATCCACCGTGGAAAATCGCTCGGGCCGCCTGCTCAAAGTCGGAATATTGATCCATGAATCACGCTCCAAATTATTTTCAATACTATTATTAATACTAACGGAGGCTTTGACATTATCGCCACTGACCTGCAACGTCGTTCGCGTTAGGCGGACGGGAAACAGTGCTATGCGTGCTTGTTGCCCTATCCCGACGGCAATAGTCACCACAACGGCACAGAGAGATGAAGTTGTGGCCACCGTGTGCTATTTCCTGCTTAGAATATTGGCGGCGGATATTGGGCCTGTTTTACAGGCGGTACTCTCTGCGTGGCCGGACGGAGGAGATTTTGCCCAGCGCGCGACGAAATTTGTCCCTCTTGCCGCGTTTGGCTCGGTTTGCGAGATACTCCGACGTTTCCAGCGCAGAGATTTTTTCCGCCAAGGCCATTGTGACCGGCTGATTTCTTGAAGTCCCTTCTTGATCCGCCAATCTTCGGGCTTGTTGTCCTCGAGCCATCACGTTCAGTTTTCTGGCGCCTGACGGGCAGCAGCACCAGCACCATCCAAGGAATGGTCTTGATCCCGGCCATTACTCGGACAGGCTCCGGGCGGTGATTATTCACGTTGAGTCGGGTAGAATACAGCCATGGAACGACCTCAAGAGATTCGCGTAGACCGATCCGTGCGGACGGTAACCACATTGCAGCAGGCGGATGCGGATGATCGGGGTTACTGGCTCTCCAATGCGCCCATTGAGCGTTTAGAAGCATTGGAACTTATGCGACAGGTGGTGTATCAATATGATCCCCTTACCACCCGACTTCAAAGAATTCTTACAGGCCCTGAACCACTCGGGGGTTGAGGGCTTCAGGGGCGGCGGTTCAGTTCTTCAATTTTTTCTAATAGTTCCTTGTTTTCCTTTTTGAAGCGCTGGTATTGGGTGGATTTGATTTTTCGCCAGCGCCGGTAGACGGGTTCCATGTCGGGTTTTGGTTCCGGGTTGGCGCGGTTGCGTTCTTCTTCGTCCAGCAGGGCGAAGACCATCCACCAGGGGGTGCCGTTCCAGCCGAGCATGGGTTTTTTCCTGTCTGCGCACTGCGATGATTTTTAGCCAGGCGGCCGGCGGCCATCCATAAAAGACGGCAGATCACCGGCCTACTCAAACATTTTCATCTGGTGGCGTTCGAGGCCGAATTTGCTGACGGTATTATCTACCGGAATGGGATAGCGGCCGGACCAGCAGGCGGTGCAGTAATTCTGTTCCGGTTGACCGAGGCAGGATAACATGCCATCGAGCGAGAGATAATGCAATGAATCAACTTCAATAAAATCGCGGATTTGCTCGACGGTTCGGCCATTGGCGATTAATTCCGTGGGCGTGGGAAAATCAATGCCGTAGAAACAGGGGTGGCGGATGGGCGGGCAGCTTACGCGCATGTGGATTTCTTTGGCACCGGCGCGGCGCAGGGCCAGAATCTTGCCGCGGGTGGTGGTGCCGCGGACGATGGAGTCCTCCACCACGACAATGCGTTTTCCCCGCACCACTTCGGGAATCACGATTAATTTCATCTGCACAGCCAGGTCACGCATCTGCTGTGAGGGCTGAATGAAGGAGCGACCGACATAGCGATTCGGCACGATGCCCTCTTCAAAGGCGATGCCGCTTTGTTTGCTGTAGCCCAGGGCGGCGGAGCGGCCGCTGTCGGGAATTGGGATGACGATATCCGCATCCACCGGGGCTTCAATGGCCAGTTGCCGGCCCATTTTCTGGCGCACGGTGAGCACCGTATCACCGAACAGCGTGCTGGATGGGCTGGCGAAATAAACGTGTTCAAAGGCGCAGTGGGCGGGGGTTTCCGGCTTTTCAACATAGTAGCGGCTGGTCAAATGCGTACCGCCAATATCAATGGTGACTATTTCACCGGGTTGCACTTCGCGGATAAAGGTGGCCTGAATGCTTGCCAGAGCGCAGGTTTCCGAAGCTACGCAATAAAAGCCATCACGGGTTTTACCGATCACCAGCGGGCGAAAACCCCAGGGATCGCGGCAGGCTTCGATGCGATCTTTAAATAAGAACAGGAAGCTAAACGCTCCCTGCAGGTGCCGGAGGACATGGGCCAGGGGATCGCTTTTTTCCTGATGCGTCGGCTTGGCCAGCATGTGAATGACAATTTCGGTGTCGCTGGTGGAATAAAAAATGTGGCCATATTTCTGGTATTCCGCGCGCAGCCGCGTGGCATTGATTAAATTGCCGTTATGAGCAACGGCCACCTGGCCGTCGCTGTATTCTTCAAGCAGTGGTTGGGCATTGCATTTGCGATTGGAGCCGGCGGTGGAATAACGGACGTGGCCGATGGCGGCGATCCCGTTGAGTTCCCGCAGGACGCCTTTGTTGAATACATCGGCTACCAGTCCCAGGCCGGTGTGGGCGGTGATATATTGGCCATCTGTGGCGGCGATCCCGGCGGACTCCTGCCCGCGATGCTGCAGGGCATAAAGTCCGTAATAGCAACGCTCCACGGCATCGGGGGGGCCGGCCACGCCAAACACGCCGCATTTTTCTTTTTTCTCATAATCGCCCAGCACCTGCTGCAGGCCTTCCAGCGATGATGTCTGCGGTTGCAGGCAGGGTAGGGGTATAGATGCTGATGGTAAGGTTTTTTTTTCAAGAAACTCTGGGGAATCCGACTCAATACCGCCCATGAGGGGAATCTCCAACTTCGGGGTACAACCATCGCTACCTGCGATGTAGATTTAATTATACACGTTCAGACCGCCCTGCAAACAGGGATTCGCAAAATCCGGCGGAATTCATGGATATTGGGGATTCAGGGGGCCAAGTACCAATTACGCCGCACCAGCACCGCCAGAAGTTGCTGGGGGGTTAATACGCGTGGATCATAGGCCAGGCGAAGCCCCACATCCGCGAAACCGCGGTGGGTGCGGCGCAGATGCCAGTTGACGGCGGCGGGTGTGGCGGGCGAAATTTTTCCCAAGGGAGCCAGGGCAGAGCCACCAATAACCAGCATATTTTTTAACGCGGCTGCCGGCAGGAGCTTATTGATCGCAGCGCTATTGAGCGTGGTTGGAGTTTTGATCCATGTTTTCAGAGCCTGGCGATAGGTTGATGTATCATTAAAAACGTACACGGCGACATTCCCAGCCAGATCAGCAAAGGCGTCTTGCGCCGCACCGGAAGCGACCGGTTCAAACCAGAGGAAAGGATTCTTACTGGGGCCGTATTGATGCAAAAAAGGAGCCATCGCCGGCACGGCGTAATTGTATAAATCCCAGTAACGGGGCGTGGGCAGGCGCGCATCGCGCGTGGAGTTGACGCTTTTGAGATATACCACATACGCCGCCAGTGTCCTGCCGGACAGATGGGCGGACGTGAGATTTTTGCTACCGTTTATCCGATAGGCCTCCTGCCATTCGCTTGCGGTAGGCAGGCGGCAGCCCAGCAAAGCGGCAACATAAATGGCGGCCTTCGGGGGCAAATATTGCACCGGATCATCCAAATTTGGCGGGCCGCCGGCAGTTTTGCTCAGGTGCCCCCCCGCTTTGGCCAGCATATTTGCGGGGTAACGGGGGGCGTTGTAAATTTGATTGGTGTTGGTAAACCAATGCTGGGCCAGTTCAGCCTCGCCGACGGTCTGATTGTAAACCCAGGTGTGCGGACCAAAATAATTACTGTTGGGTTTGATGAGGTTGTAGAAGGAGTTGGACGGCTTCTGGATCAGGTTATGGCTGGAATTCACGGCGTTAAGAAATTCACCCACGCTTAAATCGGTGGTGCATAAATAATATCGTTTTACGCCATTGGGATTCATGAGATGAAATTTAAGTGTGTTGCCACCGGACGGGCTGGTGAAAATCCGAACATGATGGGCAGCTTTGGTCTGCTTCCAACCCGCAAGCGCCGGTCCGGACGGCTTTTGCGCCTGACCGGGTTTGGCTTTAATAACGGCTTGCAGTCCATGGTCAAAAGCTGCAACCTCAGCCGTGCCCTGCAGAGATTGCATAGCCGGTTCAGTCAATGCCCGAGCCAGTAATCGGTGCATACCCGTGGCAAGGTTCTGGGCCGCTTCCGGGGCCTTTACGCCGATGCACTGTGCGGAAAATTGATACAGTAAAATATTGAATCGCGCTTGGGGCGTCAGGGTTTTCAGTGCCGCCAAGTCATCCAACTGCGGTGTATGAGCCAGCGTCAGGTGGTAATCTGCGGCGGCGGCGATGGTTTGGGATACCATCGCTGCGGTCGCGGATTGATTCATCCGCTGCTGCCAACGCAGAGGATATTGCCGCCTCAATTGTGCCAGCAACGCCCGCTTGCGAGCCGCCGCCAGCGTTGATTCAGCGTGCACGAGTTGATCCAGTTGCATCGGAATTTCCTGCTCTAATGCCAGCGGTGAATTTGCGGGCGAGGACGGGATGGATGCCAGCCGCTGCCAGATGGCTCGAACAAACAACGCCTTATTGGCAGACGCGGACAATGCCAGGCGGTAATCTGCCGGAAGCGCGACAGCCGAGGCGGAATCAATTGCGGCAAGCTGATGCAACAGGGCGACTTTTGTTTGCAAAGCGGATTGAATTTGTGCGTTGGTCCACCAGGGATTCTTCCGGACGGTTGCATACAGGGTGGAAATGGAAACAGCGGGGGAAAGCGTATCCTGCAGAAGATGGCATTGCGACAAGGCAGAATCAATTGTGTTGAAATCAGCAAGCAGGTGCTGGAAGGTCAAACGCTGTTGCGTCCATTGGGCGGCCGTGCGGTGGGAGATAACCGGTGCCAAGCCGGACCAGAAAACCTTTGCGAACGCCTGTTTTATGATGGCGGCACGGGCCGGCATCAGAGCGGAGGAAATGGCGAGCTTATTCCACGGCCGGTTGAATTGCGACTTGGATTGCGGCAGCTTGGCGGAAAAATCGGTAGCAAGTAAGGACCGGATATTGGAACGAATGGTTTGAATATGCTTGCTGATCGTGGGAACTTGCCACCGGCGCTTGCGCAGGATCGTTGTTAGAAGATTGTAACTGGCCTGGTTGGCACCTATTGCAAGTGTCGGTGCCGGGGCGGGCGCGAAGATTACGGCGGTAATTCTATGAAGATAAGCCGCGTTGACGGTTGGATAAGGGGAAATGTGAAGCACGCGCGGATTGATACGATAATGCTTCCCCGCAGGCTGAAAGCCCAGAAATGTCGCGACCCATTTTTTTATATTAATTTGAGAGTCGATGAATGCGGTAACAGTCTGGTTGAGTTTCGTGAGATTGACCTGGGCGGTCATGACGGAATGTTCAATGTCCAGACGATTTTTCCATATCCACAGATCATGATTGCTGAACACCGCTAATTGAGTTCGCAACGCCTGTAACTGCGCCTGATAATTGACCGTGGGCGGTTTGGGGAGCCGCAACGCATGGGCTATGCGCTGCTGAACATCCCGGGCTTCAATATTAAATTGGAACTGGGATACAACATACGCGTTATCGGGCCCGGGAAGTCTTCGATAGCCCGCCAAGTCCGGGAAATACTTTTTTGGCGAAAGGGTTATGCTCCGCGGAGGCAGTTTCGCTACCAAGTCCCAGCGGATTTGTTTGCCGTACGCTGCCAAGGCCTTGGATTGCATTTGAGCTGCCGCCAACAAGGATGCCGCGTGATTTTCCAGCTCGGCGGGATCGGAGGTGGCCGCCAGATAGTGTGCCGCGTACTTGGGAAAGGTGATGATCAGCGGCTCTTTAACTTTTGAGAACTGTTTTAGTAACGTATTCAATTGCGGACGAATAATGGTTACGCGCCGGGCTGCAGAAACTTGTGCAAGCCATTGCGGAGCGGATAAACCGCCGGGGCTCATGGCAAAGCGCCTTAAATTTGGCTTGCCGGCCCAGGCACTTTTATAGAGTTTCAGGAACGGTGCCAGGGATTGATCTTGCGGCATGGCCGCGAGAACCTGGCGGCTCAAGCTTTGGGCTGCCGAATTCCAACCGCGCTTTTGCCAGCGCTCCTGCTGCTGCTGCAAGGTGGTATACAGTTTTCCCAAAATACGCTGGGTCTGCATCAGCAGTACAATGGCATCGCCGAGTTTTTGTGCTTCGTGCGGATGCGCGGAGAGGTCCTTTTGAATTTGCTGATTCGATAACAGGCCGGTGAATTCATGAAGAATATCATCCGGATTCAGAATGATGCCGTGCGATAAGGCGGTATTTAGTGGGGCCAAAGCCGGAACTTTGGACAGTGCCTGGCGATCAGCTGTAAACGCTTTGAACCAGTGCGTATAAGCCGCGGCGTAGGGGGCGTAGGCACCATTGAAGCGTGACATCTCCGCCAATGTACGCACGTGCCGCAGGTAGCCCAATGCCGCGACGACCAGCAGAATCAGTGCGGCGGCGGTGCATAGATACACGGGCTTGCGGCTCTTGCGGGGTTTTAACTTAGCGGCACGCTCCAGGGCTGCGGCAATATTGCGCTGGTCTTCGGGCAAGTCTTTATTGAGCAGAAGGCCGCAGAACTCACTCCACGCTCTTCCCTGCGAACCTAAGGATTTAAATTCCGCCATGCCCGGATCCAGCGGGGTTGTGGGCGTCCAGCGGCGTGCGGCGACAAATTCGCAGATGACGCGCCCAAGCTGCGATAGATCATCTGATGCAACAGCATTTGCGTTAAAGACACTGCCGGCGGGATTAGATAAAGCGATATGGGCCAGGGCCGGCGATCCGGTGGAGCAGAAAATATTTTCCGCCCGAAGATTGCCGTGCGTGCGGGAAGTCAATTTTTGTGCATCCAGCAGCGCGGTAAGGACGGCAGTTGCTACGTGATGCAGATCAGCGGGGGTTGGCGTGACACGCAGGCGAATCAAGCGGCTTAGGGGCCAGTCAAAGCGTTCCAAGACACAATAGGCAGAGTTGTTATCGCCGGCCTGAATGTCAAAAACCCTGGCCCAAAGCGCTGATTCCTGGGCAATTAGTTTTTGAAAGTCATAACGGGCGATAAAGTTGGACTGAGCTGCGCGTTGACGCGTGGCATTCCACAGATCATCCGGTGGATTAAAAGCCAGGATAATTTTGGCGGGAGATTCGGAACTTTCCAGCGCATAGCATATCCCCATGGCCTGCCGGCCTATGATGTGATCGGTTTGATATGGACCGAAATTAGGCACCCGGCAATTCCATCACGCGTTCGCTGGCGGAAACGACTATACCATGCTTCACAACAGTGCCGAAATAACCTCCCGCTTTGCGCTGCAGGTCCGGCTGATACCATCGGCATAGCCGGCGGCTATGTGATGGAATGCAAGCCGAGCCTTGGGAAATTACGCGATACCCGCTGCATACCGCTTTAGCTTTTTTTCGGCTTAGGGGGCGTTTGGCACACCACGCCGCTGTTTTTAATTAAAATTTTGATTGGATTGGCCGATCCGGGCCAGCGTGATTTTTTCAGCGGCAGGATCAGCCGACGCGGATCTTCCGGGCCGGGCATATCCTGACGAATTCCCGGCAACTGAGCCAGTACAAACAGAGAGGTGTCGCCATTTTTCTTCCATTGCTTCCATATTGGATTGTGTTTGGAGAATACGACTTGGGCGGACGAACCGGGAGTAAAGTTAAGCGTGGCTTTGACTGCACCGGAGCGGAGCAGATCACCGGCGGAAAAGTACCGGGTCATGGAATAGTTATACCAGCGTTTATAATCCGTGGCGTTCACACCCACGAGATCCACGGCAATGGTGCTGGTGGATTGATTATTAACCTGCAAGCTCTGGCCGAGGGTGAACTGCGTATTGCGGTCAATCGGCCCGCTGGAGCAGGCGGTCAAACCCAGCAGCAGCACCATCAGCATGGCACCAGCAAGTGCTCTACTTTGCGAAGTACATTTCATAGTGCGTCCTTTTTCTCACGATCCATCAGGGCGGCAATGGTATTACATTCCCATTTGAAACCGGCGGATCACCGCGTGAACCTCTCGGTTTACCTGCCAATCAATTACAATCAGGCTTCGTGTTTGAATCAAGAGCCGATCCAGTTTGGCGGCTGCCGGTTCAAACACATTGGCCATGGCGGCGGACGGCATTGTACCGTATCCGCGGCAAAAGCTGTCGGGGCCGATTCCGGGAATCATCTGAACAATCAGCGAGAGGATATCCGCCCACAACCGCGAGGGGATTAATTCGCTATCCTGTTCTTGAACGCCGGTGGCTTGAAATACATTTTGCGGCCCCAGGGTTTTATTCCAGCGGCTGTCACGCGACAGAATATCCATGATGCGGTTATCAAGGGGTTTATCCGCCGTATATTCCGTTGCAAGTTGCCGCGCCAGGCTGTTTAGTTCATCCGCGACCACGGGCAGCGGATTGGCCGCATGAACCACCAGTGCTCTCAGGGCCAGCACGGCCAGAGAATAGAGATCATAGGCGGTGTCCATTCGCACAACGCATTGCATCCAGACCGGCTGCAGGGTGGAACCCTCGGCGGCTTTGAGGACACCGGCCAATCGCGGATGCATCGGTTGGTGCAGCGATCGGAAGCGGTACTCCCCCACTGCCAGTGCGGAATCCTGTTCCACGGAGCCAGCCACCAGAACGCGTTGGTCAGATAATCCCAGACGCAGGCAGACCAGATCATCGGCGCGCACCGTAACGGCATCAAGGTTGCTTAAGGTCCCTTCGATATATATCGAATGGTCGCTTTCGATGGTAACGGTGCGCAGGCGCAGGGCCGCCTTTTCGGTGACCATGGACCGGGCTTCCATGGTGGGCTGATAAACGCCCGGCGATATTTTTGAGCCATGGGTAAAGACCACGGCCTGTGCATCGGACAACTCCAGGCGGGCGGCGTCGCCGCAATCAACAAGCCGCACCTGACCGGTCCATAAGAATGGCAGCGCCACCGCGGGATTCGCCAGCGAGATCTGAAAACTGGAACAGTGTAAATTCAGGATGGGGCGTTGCAGCGTGCGAACGGCAGTCTGAGTTTGGTGCACCGCATCGGCCAGGAATTTGAGCTTCAGGTGCAGGCTTTCGATGATGCGACCTCTTTGCCCGTGCCGCCCCAGAAATACCGTTCCGGATGTTGCGATTTCGCCCGTATCGCGGAGTATCTGGGCGACCTTGTCAAAATCGGCCGGCGTTTTGCCCACAGGCAGGCCGTCATATTTGGCACCGCCGAGCACATCCAGAAAAGCTTCAGCGGACAGTGCACTGAATTTGGAAATGTGCATTAACCAGCCGGCGGAGTTCCAGGCGATTAAGGCGCGTTCCGCCAGGACATCGCGCAGATATTGTGTGTTTTCATTGGCGGGAGCGTCCTCCTGCACGGCAAGAAACAGTGGCTGGCCATCGGTGGATTGAACCGTCAGGTAACGAAACAGGCTGCGGGAATAGGCGGGTAATTTATGGGCGGACAGCAATACATCATCGCAGCAAAGTTTCCAGGTTTGCTGGGAAGCTTCATCAATTAAGGGCTGGATTTTCCGGGCGGTGAAATTAAAAAACAGCGGTATGGGCGGTTGGTTTTCCCATGCGCCTGTGATGATAAAATCTTCCGTGCCACTGCGTGCGGCCTGGCAGTTGCTTTTCCATCGTTCATCCAGAAGGTGGTTGTTCCAGTGCGTGCGGACAGCTTCGGGGCCATCCATTGCAAAGTCCTGCGTTTGAATCGCAATTTCAACCCATTGCAGGACAGTGCCGACTTGATCGGTCAGACAACCGAGAAAACAGCGGGCGTCAAATGTTTCCCGCACCGGCACAAACCAGCCGGCAACGGGATCAGCCTTGAGGCGGATAACAGCGCAAAGCCGAATCGCCGCATCAGGCGGGGCAATGAAGGGACAGGCCTGAAAGCCTGTCGGCATAGATGGTGTAAGTTGGGCCATGGTGCCGTGGTTCCTCTTTCTGATCTGCGGAACGGCAATGTCACGCGAACGCTGCCGGAATATATATCCGGGTATTGTACAGAAATCGCATCAAGCGCAAAGTCGGATTCTACGAGGCAACCATGACCTTGGCCTGACTGGGCGCGATTTGTGCACCTGAGGGCATATTGGCATTGGAGCCATTATGCCCCGTTGTGCTGGTAAGGTAGACTGCGGGCTGGCCCTGTATTTTTACCTTGGTGCTGCCTTTTTTAAACGCCACGGTTTGCATATTGGTGCCGGAAACAACTCCGCCGGCGGTTCCGGCTTCATCGCCTTGAGATTGCGACATTTGCGTATTGAGATTGGCGGCCTCCTTGCTGTCAAACTTGACTTTGGTGGAGGTTTTTTGCGCTTGCGCCAGATTGCCGATGTTCGGATACGGAATTGGTATCGGACCGGCGGGCGATGGCGTTTTGCAAACGTCGGGCATGCCCATACACACGCCGCCGCCTTTGCTTGATGCTGGAAACATAGAAAACACTCCTGCAAATTAACCCAGGTGAATCTGATCGGCCTTAACCTTGAAATCTTCCTGCGTATTGAGATAGGTATTTTGGCTGCGGCTATGCCAGGTGGATTTAATGATCATTCGCAACCGGCCCGAGCAAAGCTGGCAAAGCTCTTCTACGCTCTGATACACGTTTTTACACCGGCTGATTAGCGTTTCGGTAATCAGCTCGGTGCGGTTTGAGGTGACTTTGATATTTTCAAGGTCACCTGTCAGCGACGAAGATTTTACAGCCGTGCGATCGGCGGCAAGATTAAATTTTTCCGCGGCTACATGGACTTCAGGCGACTTAAGTTTTGCGGTATCAGATCGCAGGCGAAGTTGCGACAATGCACCCTTAAGAGAATGGATGATGCCGACATCCACCGCGCGGCCGGCCTGAATGGCTACGGAGTCAGCCTCCAGGCGGATTTGTTTTCCAGCGCGAAATACCATATCACCATCGGGCGCGACTAATTCCAATCCGCCGGTATCAGCGTGAATGCGGGTTTGGCGCGAGTGAGGATTGTATTCCAGAACCAGGTTATTTTCGGGGGAGAAGATGCGTACATAGGGTTGCGTGTAGGCGTTGGATATTTCCGCGTAACCGCCACCCGGTAGAGGCCGCTTTTCCACCGGTGCTGGGTTCTGCGAACCGGGAATTATTCCTATGGCGTAAAGACATTGGGCGTCCTGACCGGCGATCAGAACCTGTTGGCCGATGTGCGCGACTTGGCCATAGCCCATCGCAGCGGTGGCCCAGAATTCGCGCTCCGCGGGGTCATCGGGAAAACGGATTTTTATTTTCCCGTCATCGGTGACCAGGAGCACTTCAGCGGGTGAAAACTGCGGCTTGGCGGTAATCGGATCATGTTCTAATAGTTCAGGGTGCATAATGATTCTCCTTGTCAGTTAGTTTTTTCGGGTTTGGGCGGCTGAAACTCTTCAGCGGATGCAAGATCGGCGTCGGTGCGTTTTACAAGCTCGAGATTAGCGCCGGTCCAGATTGCGCCAATGTCGATCATGCGATGCATATCCGTCTGTTTCAGATCGGCGGCTGAAAAATCAGCGTTGTTAAAGGTGCCGTAATTCAGGACGCAATACGTCATACGGGCTTGCCGCAGTATGGCACGCACGGCTTTGGCTCTGGTAAAGTCGGCACGGTCCAGAAGCGCGCCGGTGAGATCGGCGGAGTCCAATGTTGCATCTTCAAAGCGGGTTAATCGCAGGTCCGCTTTTTGAAGTTTTGCGCCCGTGAGATTTGCTCCGGTGAAGTCCGCCAATTCGGCCTTGGCGTCGATTAAATGTGCGCCTTGGAAATTGCTGGATTTCAAATTGGTGCGGCTGAGGTTCACGGAGGAAAGACGGGCTTTTTGAAAATTCGCTTTTTCCAGATCCGAATCGGAAAAATCGCAGTCGGAAATGTCCATATCGGCACATTGGGTCTGTTTCATGTTGCACTTAAAAAAGGTGGTTCGGCCCAAGCGGCTGCCCGTGAAATCGACCGCTTTGAAATCGGTCATGTCGATACGCGCATTGCGCAGGTCCAGTTTCGCGACTTGGGCACCGGCCATTTCACAGTGCTGAAGCGTGCTATGGGATAAGTCCGCACCCGATAGATCGGCTTGGGAAAACAGGGTGTCATGCAGGGTGGCGCGGCTGATATTGGCCCCTTTTAACGACGCCCCGGAAAAATCCGCGCCGGTCAAGGTACATCCGGAAAAATTAGCGCCATCCAACTGACCGCCGGCAAAATCACAACTGGTCAGATCCATTCCCGCAAAATCCACCTGCTCAAGGCCACAGGCGGAAACGCGGCCACTATTGAGCCGGGCACCGGAGAAGCGAGCACCGCCGAGGCGGCACGTATCAAAGGCGGTGGTGGTAAGATCACATCCCGCAAATGCCGCGCCGGATAAATTGGATTCCTGGAAGGCGGCACCTTTAAGTTGGGCACCGCTGAAAATGGCGGCGGCAAGATTTGTTTTACTGAATCCACTGGATTCCAGATTGGCACCGGAAAAATCCGCGCCGGCGAGATCCATGGAATGAAATTGCGTTTTCTGTAAGTCATATCCGGTAAAATTGCGTTGCTGAACTTTGCAGCCTTGGAGCGTACAGCCCGCGAGATTTTTGGGCATCGCAGAATCTGCAAAATCCACATCGGTCAGCGTGGCACCGGCGATATTGGCATGAGCTAATCCTTTTACCACTTTCATACCGCAATGCTGAAAAGTCGCTTCGCCTAATTGGGCACCGGAAAAATTGCTGCCATCAAGGGCTACCGTTTCAAATTTGGATTTCGTCATGACGGCGTTAGTAAAATCCGCCCCTTTCATGCTACAGGTACCCATGCCGAAGTCGGTCTCAGATAAGCCAATATCGTGTAATCCCACGCCCGCCTTCTCAAGGTCGGCCATGGAGGGGTTGGTTTTGGCCATGTCCAACATGCGTGCCGAGGGTTTAATGGTTCGGGGATCTTTCAGAAGCATGATTTCTGCAACTGCGGTAACGCCGGAAAGATTCGCGCCGGAGAACTTGGCCTGGTCGCCGATGCTATTGGTGAACTTGGCATCGGTAAGATTGGCACCGGTCAAATTTGCCCCGGTGAGATCACAATTATCAAACTGCGCATCGGCGAATGTCGCATTCTCCAGATTGGCGGTGCTAAATTTTACGTAACGGAATGTAGCTTGGCGGAAATTAACGCCCTTAAAGTCCACACCGGTTAAATCCACCCACCAGAGTTGAATGCCCGCCAGCGATTCGCCGGACTGCACCTTGGCGATCACATCTTCGCGCTTCATCAGCAGTTTGCTGTGATTTTTGAATTCTTCGGCAAGACGCTTAATGTCCAGTGTGGACATATCCAGATTTTGAAAATCAAGGGTATCAAAGTAACTCATGATTCTACCTGTTATCACGCTTCCGACGCGGAGAGCTTGGTCATTTTAACATTGGTTGCACTGTCCGTAATCAGCCCCTGAAGTACGGCATTAAGAAATTCAGCCCCGTAGGCGTTGGCTCCACTTAAATTGGCCATGGTCAGGTTGGCTTTTTCAAAGGTAGCTTTAAATAAATCCGCCTGCTGAAACAGGGCGCCGGTGAGGTTGGCTTTATTGAGCCTGGCGGTTTTCAAGTTGGCGGCTGAACAATTCGCCCCCTGTAAACCCGCAGAAGTGAATGTGGAACCGGATAATTGCGCATAACGCATATTGGCACCGGCTAAATTTGCCGCCGCCCATATTGAATCGGTTCCTTGCACTTCATATAAATTGGCCTCCGGGAAATCGGCCTTATCGGCACGCAGTTTTGTCCCATCCGCATTGGCAAAATTGACCTGCTTTCCCGTGGCCTTTTCAAAGGATGCTTCGATAAGTGCGGCATGGGAGAAATCGGTTTGATTGAGTGTCGCAGCGGTAAAATCGGCTTGTGGACATTTGCTTTGCTGAAATTTGGCGCGTGACAGATCAGCCTCGGCAAATAATGTCTCCTTTGCCGCTACGCCGGTAAGCACCGCATCCGTCAGAGTGGCTTTTTCAAACAGGGCTTCATCCAGCATCGCACCGGTGAGATTCGCTCCGGCCAGGTTGGCTTGCGTAAAGTCCGCTTGTTTAAGGTTTGCATTTTCCAAGTTCGCACCGGCTAAGGCGGCTTGGCCAAAGTTGGACTGTTCCCCCTGAACCTCGGACATATTGGTGGATGCCAGATTGGCCCCGGTGAAATTGCATTTAGTCAGGGTTGACGCCTTCAGGTTGCAATTGGACAAATTAGCGCTGGAGAAGTCCGACCCGGTAAGATTTAGTCGTGACAGGTCTAACTGTGAGAGATTCTGCCTGGCCAGTGATTCGCCCTGCCCGACTTTTTGTTCCACCAATTGGCGGGTCCAGACGGGTGGAGCTTCCGGCGGTTTTTCCGCTTCGGGCTCGGGAATGCCCGCCCTGGCTCGCAATTGTTTCAGCTGGGCGATTAACGGGGATAAATCCTCCGGGTTGTGGCCCATTTTTGGCAGTAAGGCTCCCATGAGCGACGTAAACTTTCCGATGGCGGGGTCGCTTGCGATTTCCTTCGGCGAAAGCCCCTGAGATTCCCAGAATCTGATTTGTTCGGCGTGGGCTTTGGCGCTCATGGCGGGCAGGTTATCCGGATCCAGGCCCGACTTGGACATCGCAGTTTTCAACTGATTTTGCAGGTCCGCTTCGTGCATGGCGGAAGCTTTGGCGGGATCGTCCTCAACCATTTGGTCCAGCATGGCAGCTTGCTTG
>JAJZGH010000299.1 GCA_021798635.1 Planctomycetota bacterium
CCATTGGGAGACCAGCATTTCCATACGCGGCTGCTGGGTGTCAATCCAGGCGAGCATAGGTGCATAATCCGCCATCAAATATCTCATAGCACGTTAAATCTGATTCCGCAAATTAATGGGAATCAACGCGAATCAATGCCGATCATGCCCGCGTCGCCCGCGATCACCACCAGGCCCGCGCCGTTCGGGAGCGCCCCGTGGCGGATGCGGCAGCCCACCTGGACGCCCACCGTGCCAGAATCGCGCCTGCTGCGGCGGATGTCCCGGATAATACCGCCAATGATTATCCGGCCCCCGGTAATAATACACATGCCGATCAGGATCAAAATAATAATTGAATCCTATAGCCGGTGCCGGCCGGGGCAGATACATCGGTGCCGGACCCCGCCAGAATACGGCTCCGGGCGGTGGTGGCGAAGGACAATAGCGCCATCCGTAACTGGGGTAATAACAATAATACGCCTGGAGTCCGGGATCGTAATAATATTCATAGGCATACGGACCGGGCTGTTGCACCACAACTCCACCCCGCCAGTACCCGCCCTGCCAATAGCTCCCACAGCCGGCAAGCATCATGCTTCCAATCCCCATGACCAATAACGGAAAAACCCGTTTTATCTGTTTAGCCCACATCGTAATCCATCCTTTCGCTTAAACGCTTCAACAGTACTCCGTTACGCCTATTATACCGCGATGCCGGCGTTGAATCCCAACGCACCGGGCAGTATGATCAAATCCCGGTGATGGATTTGTTGACTCAGGTGACAAAGACAAAAATAAAAATATGCGGCATTACGCGCCGCGAAGACGCGCTGGCGGCGTTGGAGTATGGCGCAGATTTTATCGGCCTGAACTTCTTTGCCGGTCCGCGGAAGCTCACAATCCAACAACGGGCAGAAATTTTCCCCGCCATAAATAATATGCATCAGATTGTCGCGCTGGTGAACTTAAGCAGCCCTGAAGGTCTTGCCGGCGCCCATCAGTTGGCCGAGGAATTTGGCGTGCGAAACTTCCAAGTCTATGGCGAACCGGCAGCCGTAAAATTGCTGTCGGCCAAAGATGCCCGCTACTGGCCCGTATTTCGCATTGCCCATCGCGATGATTTGCGGCTACTTACCGGCGCCCTAGCGCAACTTCCCTTTTCGGCCAGCAGCATAGTGCTGGATGCCTATTCCGCGCGGGGCCATGGCGGCACTGGCGAACAGATTGATCTATCCTGGCTCTCCGACGCACAAAAGGCCGATGAATTGCGTACTTTGCCGCCCATCATACTCGCCGGCGGCCTGACCGCCGAAAATGTCGCCCACGCGATAAACGCCGTGCATCCTGCGGCAGTGGATGTTTCAAGCGGCGTGGAAGTTGCAGGGCAACCCGGTATAAAAGATCATGCCAAAATGCGGGCATTTATCAAGGCCGTTCACCTGTGATATAATTTCTAGCTTATATCCGTTCAGCCAGTGGCCGCTGCCGGATGGGTTTTAACAGGATAGGCTTGTGACTGCTCCCATTTCATTACCGTTAGCCAATGCGGAAAACCGCCCGGATTACATGCAGCCGGGCCGCAAGCCCTCTTGGCTGAAAGTGAAACTTCCAGCCGGCCCCGGTTACACCCGGGTGCGCGGAATTATGGATGAACATCGGCTGCATACCGTGTGCGAATCAGCCAAGTGCCCCAACATGGGTGAATGCTGGGGCCGCGGAACCGCCACGATCATGATTTTAGGAGATGTCTGCACGCGTAGTTGTGGATTTTGTCACATTAAAACCGGTCGCCCTCCCATACTGGACCTTGACGAACCCCGCCGGGTCGCCGAGTCGGCGGCGATTATGAAACTTCGGCATATTGTCATTACATCGGTTAATCGCGATGAACTTAAAGACGGCGGGTCCACAATATGGGCGCAAAGCATCACCGGCGTGCGCCAAGCATCGCCGAGCACCACCATTGAAGTGCTGATACCAGATTTTTGCGGCCACTGGGATGATCTGGACAGAGTCCTGGACGCCAAGCCGGATATTCTTAACCATAATATTGAAACCGTTCCCAGCCAATATTTTCGCGTGCGCCCGCAGGCCAAATACCCGCGGTCCCTGGAACTGCTGCGCCGTGCAAAAGCTCGCGGGTTTACCACCAAAACAGGACTCATGCTGGGCATCGGCGAAACCGATGAGGAACTCGAGCAAACACTTAAAGAAATTCGTGCAGTAAATGTGGACATCCTCACCCTGGGGCAATATCTCCAACCCACACGTGAACATCTGCCCATTGATCGCTGGGTAACGCCGGAGCAATTTGCCCACTGGAAATCAGTAGGGCTTAAGCTCGGATTTTCCGTCGTGGAATCCGGCCCGCTGGTGCGCTCCAGCTACCACGCCGATGAACAAGCCGCCCGAACCATCCCCGCCTGATTCATTTTGCACATCCAATAATCGACTGCATCGGGCCGGTTACAGCGGATTTTACGCCTGAAAACATGCGGCTTGTCGGCAAAACCTTCGCCCTTGCGCGGCAGGAGCCCGAACGCTTCAGGAAGCACCTTCGTACCCGACACCTTAACGACCTAAGGCATCCTCGGGCACAGAACATACTTAGTGGTTCTGCATTTGAAAAGAATCGAAGTCCGCGTTGATACGCGTGCCACGCAGGTCTTGAACGCACATGCCGGCGAAGGCACCGGTAAAGCCGCCGGCATAATCTGCGGAAAGTTTGTCAAATTCGCAGATTAGGGGGAAAGCGTGCCATATCCGGCCCTCCCCGGAGGCATGGAATATAAGGATCTCATCACGAATGATCGCCTTTAGAAATACTCTCGACCAATCGGAAATCGCGATTTGGCATTCGGTATATTCACGATATACGCCGGCATCCGTCTGCACGATGCCGACAACTTTTCCCAATTTTTCATCATGTGTTACCCGCAAATAATAGTGATGGCGGGTATCGTAATAAATGATCAGCCCCGCACACTGGGAATAATGCTCCGGTTCAAATTCCAGCACACATTGCGCTGTCACGTGGAAACTTTGCACCCGCTGTGCCAGCACACTTTGTTGAAACAGGCTATGCGGGGATTCGCGGCCGCGCATACGAAGAAATCCGGGGCGCTCGGTGGTGCTTATCCAATCCGGTGCCGTCGGCTCGCGCAGTGATTGCCAACGCGGGCTTAGGTCCGGGGAATTAAAATCATCGTGATCCGGTTCCGTGGGCCAGGGATGGGGATTTATTTCATCAGGCACATCGCACTGATTCTGCGGATCGGTTCCACCGGATTTTAAGCGTAGCCAATAGTCGACTGACCAGATCACTTCTTGAATAGCCGTTTCCCGGCCCAAAGGGCATCGCCGATACGGGTATAAGGGGCGGCTGCACAAATGAGCCAGATACCAGCGTCCTGCCTGCGTCTGCACCAGTTCGCCATGCCCGGCTTTTTGCAAAGCGACTCCGGGACTTTTTCGGCTTGTAAGTACCAGGGGTTGCGGGTCAAGCTCATAGGGACCTGCGATCGATCGCGACCGTGCCATGGAAATGCCGTGGTTCCAATCGGTGCCACCCTCGGCAAGCATGAGGTAATAGAAACCGTTGGCCTTATAAATATTGGGTCCCTCAATCAGAGGTACCTTGCGAAAGATGTTGACAATCGGGCCGATGAGACGCTGTTCGGTTGGGGAATATTCCTGCAGAACAATACCGGCAAATCGCGAACGGTCCGGCCGGTGGTTCCATTGCACATTGACCACCCACTTGCGGCCGTCATCATCATGAAATAGCGAAGGATCAAAACCGCTGGAATTCAGAAAAATCGGTTCGGACCATGGGCCGGTAATTTCCGGTGCGGTGACCAGATAATTATGGACATCTCTAAATACCCCCACCCGATTCCGCACAATGGTGTATACAAGATAGTATACCCCGTCGTGCATGCTTAGCGCCGGCGCCCAGATTCCGCCGGAGTCCGGGATGCCGGTCATATCCAACTGACTTTTGCGTGTTAAACCGTGGCCCAGCATCCGCCAGTTTACCAGATCACGGGAATGATAAAGCGCCACCCCGGGGAACCATTCAAACGTGCTGGTGGCGAGATAATAGTCTTCGCCCACCCGCAAAAAACTGGGATCCGGGTTAAAACCCCGCAATACCGGGTTCTGCAATTGCATCATGGTGTAATTCCATCAGGCCGCCGCAGCGGTAATCATATCTGGATTGTCGCCACAAGTTGCCGCACATGATCCACAGAGGCATCCATAAGTTTTTTCTCATCGGTGGTCAGCGGCACTTCGATAATCTGTTCAACACCCTGGCTGCCAAGCTTCACGGGGACACCGACAAAATAGCCGCCCACGCCGTATTGTTTATCACAATAGGCCGCACACGGTAGCACCCGTTTTTTATCTTTAATGATGGACTCGGCCATCTGCACCACGGCGGCGGATGGGGCGTAATAAGCGGAGCCGGTTTTCAGAAGATTGACAATTTCCGCACCGCCGGAGCGCGTACGCTTTACTATGGCCTGAATTTTTTCCTCGGAAAGCAGTTCAGGCAAGGGAATGCCCGCGACGCTGGTATAGCGCGGCAGCGGCACCATGTCATCTCCGTGGCCGCCTAACAGCAGCGCCTGAATATCTTCCACACTGACATCGAGTTCCGCGGCGATAAAGCAACGATAACGGGCGGTGTCCAGGACGCCGGCCATGCCGATGACTCGCTGCGGTTCAAAACCGCTGGCTTTATACGCGACATACACCATGGCATCCAACGGATTCGATACCACCAGCAGAATGCTTTTGGGCGAATATTTTACGACTTGCTGCGTCACGGATTTTACAATTTCCGTATTTTTAATCAGCAGGTCATCGCGGCTCATACCCGGCTTGCGGGCCAGACCGGCGGTGATGATGACCACGTCGCTGTTGGCAGTGGCTTCATAACTTGTTGCGCCGGTGAGGCGGGCATCATAGCCTTCAATGGGGGCGGCCTGTGACAAATCCAGCGACTTGCCCTGCGGCACGCCGTCAATTTGCGGCACATCCACCAGCACCACGTCGCCCAGTTCTTTCGCGGCCGCCCAATGCGCCGCGGTGGCTCCCACATTCCCTGCTCCGATGATGCTGATTTTTGCACGTTTCATTTTTCAACTCCGTTTTGATTTACACATAAATAACTATAAAGCTAG
>JAJZGH010000054.1 GCA_021798635.1 Planctomycetota bacterium
AACACTGCGCGGACAACGCCCCCTGTAACCTGTCCCCTGTAACCCGTAACCTCGGTGCTCTGCCGTTGTGGTGAAATTGTTCGTTCAGTGCAACCATAACCCGCCTGAAAAAAGGCCGAAGTTGTTCTCACTCATGAATTCTACATCTTCCACCGCAGTGTGCCAAGCGAACCCACGCCGGTCAGCACTCACGCGTCAATTCACTTCGCCTTATTTCCGCGCCCATCCGTCGAACTGGTGGTGGTCACCCTTTCGTGTCCAGAATATCCGCTTTCCAAAAATTATTTTAGTGGCGCTGGGGTACTGGGCCGCTTCCCTCGCACCGTGGAATCCTTGGCCGGCACCCAAATATTTCTCACCTTGTCGTAACGGTACGTCTGGAATTTGTACTGGAATGAGTGCCTTCCCAGCCTTCCGAGAAGTGTCCAGTCTCCATTCACCGAGACCACGGGCATCGGCCCATCTCCTGCGCGGCTTACCAGCAGAAGCACCGCCGGAGTATCCGTCTTCTTCCTGCCCGCCGTAATTGCCCCATCAACGTCACCAATTTTCGAGTCGACCGAGAAGCTCAGGCTCTTCAATAGACCCGCCTTTCGGTGTGCAAGGAGCGTAGCGAAGGACGGCTCGCCTAGAAAGCCGCTCCTTATTAGCCGGAACCGGGGGCGCACCAGGTCCTCGGTCCCGGGACCAAGCCCCCTTACCTTAGACTGTGCCTGCCCCGTCCACTTGGCGGCCTTTTTGTTATTCTGCGGCACGCCCCATCCGTGCGCGTATAGCGTTCCGATGTCCCGCATGGCAGAAATGTCACCCATTGCGGCCGCCTTCCTTGACCAAGCCAATGCCTTCGTGTAGTTCTTCGGTACGCCGAAGCCATGCATATAGAGACGGCCAACAGCGCCAAATCCCCGGGCCTCGCCCGACTTGGCGGCCCGTCTGTACCAACGCATTGCCGTCTGGTAGCTTTGGGGAACGCCTAGGCCCTCTGCGTAAAGCTTCCCAATTTCGTAGGCCGCAAAACCGCTCATCCCGGAGCCCGCGGCCTTCCGGTACAAACTCATTAGCTTGTGGATCCGCTGCGTCCCGCCGCTCTCCCCCCGCGAGATATTCCCTTCGGTTCCCACCGCTTTTGGCCTGCTTGAGCTGGCGGCCCGGCGGAACCACTGGGCAGCCCTATTGGCGCTTCGTGGCACGCCCCATCCGTGGGCGTATAGCAGGCCGAGGTCATTCATCGCAACGCGATCCCCCTTACCGGCCCCCTTGCGGAACCAAGCCATCGCTTTGCCGTAGTTCCTTTTCACGCCCCACCCCTTCATGTATAGGAAGCCGACGTTCCCCATTCCTGGAGCGTACCCGGCAACTGCCGCCCTGCGAAACCATTTCATTGCTTTTGAGTAGCTCTTAGGGACACCCTGGCCGGTTTGGTAAAGGTACCCCAGCGTCGTCGTCGCCACCGCCGCCCCCGCCACAGACGCCCTGTGGAACCATTTCACCGCTTTTGGGCCGTCCTCCCTTACGCCCAATCCGTGCAAGTGGCACACTCCAATTTCGTACATCGCAAACGCGTTCCCGCGTTCCGCTGCCTGCCGCAGCCAGATTATCGCTTTACCGTAGTCCTGCTTGAGGCCTCGACCTTCGCCGTAACACACTCCGAGCGCGTACATTGCTTTTGTATTGCCCCCGGCGGCGGCTCTCCGATAAAACGCGATTGCTTCGGGGAGGCTCTGCGGAGTGCCCCATCCGTTTTCGTACGCAAGGCCGATGTCGTAAAGAGCCGGGACGTCTCCCGAACCCGCAGCTTTTCGCCACCAAGCCAACGCTTTCGGGTAGTTGCGGGTGACACCCGAGCCTTGAGAAAACAGAACTCCGATGTCGGCCATGGCCCTTGCGTTCCCCATTGCAGCGGCTTTGATCCACAACGCCATGGCCGACTGGTAATCGTGCTTTTTGAACGCGGCCACGCCCCGCATGTAGTCCGCCTGGCCCTGCAGTGGGGCGGGCACGCCGGGAGCGGTACCTGCCGCGCCCGCCACTGCCGCGGCGAACGCCAAGGTCATGAAAAACACCATCAGGCAAAGGGGGCGTTTTCTTCGATGGTCGAGGCGAATGCGACTGTCGCCAGCGCCTGCCGCAACCGCGCTTTCTTGTGAGCCACTGATCGGAAATTTGTGCCACATATCCATTAGCCTCCTGAGCGATGATGGAAAACCCGGCATAGGCCCCCCTGTTGGACCCCAGCGAGGATGCTTATCGTCGGGGCTACCCAAAATCGACCGTGGGCGGTATCCATTCCCACACCGGTGGAACCGAATCCTCCGGCGGTACCTCGCCCGGGGCACCGCCAGGTGTCGTGTCTGGCACCGGGCATACCGGTGGCACCTTGGATTTGCATGTCAGCCTGTAGATATCCTCAAGAAGGTTCGCCCGGTTATGCAGCGCTGTTGCCTCCGCGATGTCGGCCGTAAATTCAACCTTGAGATAGAGGCGCTCATACCACGGCGGCGGTGGGCGTCGCATCAACTCGCCCCCAATCCTGCTAGCTTCGGCTATCTTTTTCAACTCCTCCTCGCGCATCTCGTTAATCTGATCCAGCAACTGACCGCATCCGGAGGCGCCAGTCGGGTCCACCTCCTCCACCGCTCTTCCACCGACATACTCATACAAATTAATTCCGCCAGCGTAGCCGATGGGGTCGCGTTGCAGCCAGCGGCCAAGGGTGGGGTTGTACGTTCTCGCGCGGACATAATACAATTCTGTTTCCGGATCGTAACGGTAGCCGCAGAAGATAATTTCAGTGGCACCGTAGCTGCTTTGCACATCGTCGTCCGTGAACCACACGCCATCTGTACCGGGGCCGGTGAAGATCAGCGTGTTACCATAGGCGTCGGTGTCGTATGTCTCCACGATGCCGCCGCTGGAATTGGTGAGTGCCACAGTGCGATACAGCAAATCTTGTAACAGGAAGTAGGTTCCAGGTGACAGGCTTTGCGGACCGAGGGGAATAAGCGTGGTCAATTGGATACACTCGTCAATATAGGTGCCCCAGACATACTGGCGAATGGGCGTATCCGTTGAACCTGATCCGCCAAACGGATTTCGCTCTTCCACCACCTGATTGCCCATGTAGATGTAGTCCGTGGTGCCGTTGGGAATGTTGCCGGTCAGGCCGCCGTTGGAATAAGTGCCCGCCGAAGCGCTCCTCAGTGCCGCCAAAGATGAATGATCTGAACGCTGCGCGGACAACGCCCCCTGTAACCTGTCCCCTGTAACCCGTAACCTCGGTGCTCTGCCGTTGTGGTGAAATCGTTTCTCCAGTTTAACCATGACCTACCTAAAAAAGGGCTGAAGCTGTTCTCGCCTACGCATCCTACAACCTCCACCGGGGGACGCCGAGCGAACCCACGCCAGCCAGCACTGGCGCACCAGTTCGCCATGCCCTATTCCCGCGCCCATTCACCGATCCGGTGGATGTCACCCGTTCGTGTTCACACCGTGCCCTCCTTTCTCTGCCGACGGCGCGGCCGGATCTCCTTGCTTGGGTGGCGGCGGGGGGGATTTCCCGAAGAAGCGCGCATCCTCCGCAAGGGCCAGCACCGCTCGGTCAACTATCAGGTGCAAGGACCTCGCGATCTCTTCCGGCGTGCGCCTCTCGGCTGGGAGGAGCAACCATACAACCGCCGCCGCTTGGCTGATGAACTGCGAGGGAATGCCCGGACCCATCGCGTCCAGAATTCCGGACGGAGAATCATCGGGAATTCGAAATTTTCCGAATTTCATAGAATCTTCCATTAGGCAACCTCGTTGAAACATTCGTTTACCAGAACGAGCGAAATGCGTCAGAAACTTCTGCGCATCCGACACCGAACGCCGCCCCGTCACCTTCGGCCGCGGCCTGCATCATTGTGCCGACTCCTTCCTGTACCTCCCGGCCCCACGCCGAAACTCGCTGGGACTCGCCATTGAAGGGAATCCAGCTATTCGTGTCTCCCTGGACAACGCACCAAAACCACTCTTTACAACCCAAAATTATCACCGGCAACATTAGGGCGAAAAAATATGGATAGTGGGCATCCCAATCCAACGCCACTCCCGCTCGGCCGCCCACATACTCATACAAATTCACGCCACCGGCAAAGCCAATCGGATCACGCTGAATCCAGCGGCCAAGGGTCGGGCTGTAGGTGCGGTTGCGGACGTAATACAATTCCGTTTCCGGATCGTACCGGTAGCCGCAATAAATAATCTCATTGGCACCGTAGGAAGATTGCACAGCCGAGTCGCTCCACCAATTTCCGCTGGAGTCCGGCGCGGGGAAAACTAGCGTATTTCCATACGCATCGCAATCATACGCCGCAACAACCGCGCGGGTGGAATTGGTGAGCGCTACGGCGCGATACAGCAAATCTTGTAATAGGTAATAGGTTCCAGGTGACAGGTTTTGGGGGCCAAGTGTCGTCAGCGTGGTAAGTTGGATACACTCATCAATATAGGTGCCCCAGATATATTGCCTTTTGGGCGTATCGGTACTGCCACTACCGCCAAAGGCGTTGCGTTCCTCCACCACCTGATTGCCCATGTAGATGTAGTCCGTAGTGCCGTTTGGAACATTGCCGGGCAGGCCGCCGCTGCCGATGTTCTTGCGAACTCTGCGGTTCATCGCATCATACCTGGTAAAGCCCACAGTGACATTGGTGCCATTGAAGAATCGTTTGCCGATCATGCGGCCTGCACCGTCATACCCCAGTTGGTCTGTAGCAATACTGCCCCAGGCGGGTGTGGTCAGGCCGGACTGGATGGCCGATCTGGTCTGGGCGTTGTTCATATTGGAACACACCAAGCCATTGCCCAGCGTTACCGTGGCTATTCGGTTGGCTCCAAAATATTGCCAACTGGCGATTACCGCACGTGTGGCTGCTTCGATAATCTGCTGGCGACGATAGAGCTTATCGAAGCTGTTGTTAACCTGCCTGCTGTTGGGATATGTAAATTGGCTTACCGGCAATGACGTGAACGCATCATTGGTGACATAGCGTGTATTACCACTGTATGCTTGTACTTCTTCCACAGTTCTTCCGATGGAATCATAAACTATTGTTACATCGGCATTGTTGCCATTGGCGGTATCACGGGCAAAGGTGGTTTGGCTTAATCCGTTATATTGGAAGCTCTGGGCGGTCGTGCCGCCGATGCCGGATGCCGGTGCGATGGTTGTATTTATTTTCCTACTCATAGGATCCCAAGTGTTGGAGAACACCGAACCATTTTCATCGGTGTATGTTACCACATCATTGGCGAAATCATAAACAAATTCCCGGCTTGATCCGTCGTGAAGGGGATTAAGCCCTGGTATTCACCGACCATTCGGGCTTGTTGCCGCCCCCCACGACAACTGTGCCAAGTCCGTTTTATTCGCCGCGTTCCGATGAGCATATCCGGATTCCTCCGCAAAATGACCAGTGAACATGGATCCATGTTCTGCGAAGCTCATCTGTGAAAAAAGCCCCGCACGGCGGGGGCTGTGCGGGGCTTGGGGGTTGTATCGGTGTTGGAAAAGTGGGATGTGCCGGATTGTGCTTGACGGCAATATTTCGCAGCGCCCACCTGTTTTTGAAAGTTATCGCGAAGCACGCTTGCGCGGCAACAGCAGTAATCCGCCAGCGGCCAGCATAATCAGCGCCAGCGTCGCCGGTTCCGGTACCGCCGCTGGATCATTAATAAAGCCGATGCCCGCCGGGCCGCCCAAGCCGGTGACAATGGGTGTCAGTACGCCGGTGCTGAAGTTCAGCATATCCAGACTGTGGTTGGTTTTATCGGAGGAATAAGCCTGATTCACGGCAAAGCCGTTGTTGGCGGTCAGGGCATAGACCACGTTGTTTTTCACATCGGAAAACAAAAGTGTTCCCCGGGCGGCGGTGGCAAAGCCTGTGTCATCGGTATTGACCGGGTTGCCGGAGGCATCCGTCAGATTCAGCACTGAAATGCTCTGAGTTGCACCCGGATTGGTAACTTCGGTTAATTGCGCTCCGCTTTCGTTGGACAAAAGCAGACTGCCCGTGGGAGTAAGGTTCAGCGAATCCGGATCAAAAACATTCATCTGCGCGGTTTGACCGGTGACGGCATTGGTCGCCATATCATTACCCCAGACAAGACCCATCGCCGTGGCTGTGGCAGGATAAGAATTTGGATTGGCGGTGACTTGGTAGATGACAGGATGGCTGTTGACCTGCCCGGGGCCGTCGCCGCCATTATCCGGATTTGAGCCGGAAGCATATAGATTCCCATTGATAAATTGCAGGCCGTCAAACCCACCACCGTGCACGGATGGGTTGGGGTAGCCATAACGCATTTGGCTGCCGGTAGCGGTGTTGATAACAGTCAGGGCGGAGTTGCCGTCTTCATTTTCATCGGTGTAGAGCAGGCCGTTATTGCCCATGGCCAGGCCTTCCACGTGGCCGGTCACATTAAAGTGGTTAACCAACTGCCCGGTCAGGGTGTATTGCGCTACAACGCTTTGGCCGCCGTCACTGCCATCGGACATGACGTTGTTACCCCAGCCGATAAACACGCTGTTGCCGGCGACGGTGATGTCGTCCGGGGCGCTGACGACTTGCGAAGCGCCGGGGATAATTCCCTGATTCAGTCCCGCTACCGTAAAGGGGGACGCAAAGGTGGTCAGTGAATAACCGGCTGCTACGGTTGGGCCGGCGTTTGCATGGGATGCGGCCAGAGCCAGGGTGGCGGTGCACGCCGCCGCTAAGGCCAAGGCCTTGCCGGTGGAAATTGTTGGGTTGAGCCTACGCATGATAAGTTCCTCCGAGAGAGATAAAAATCGGATCACAGCAACATCGCGTGATCTCTGAAAAGCAGGTTATGGGAACTGCATTTGCGGACTATGAGAAAAATAAAAACTTTGCGCATGGGTGGACGTGGCATGAGTTGCTTTTTGTCGTGATAGTTTTGATGATAGTGGATGGCAGAGTGACTGGTTTGGAGAACGGATCATGGAACGGGCCATTATCGATGAATATCTGCGGCAGGCATCGCTATTTCCGGCGGCCATTAAAGGCTTGGCGGCGGCGGAACTTAACGCCTGTCCGATACCCAATACCTGGAGTATCCGACAGATTGTCCTGCATGTCATGGATAGTGATTTAATTGCATCTGACCGCATGAAACGCATTATCGCGGAAGACAATCCCACACTCATCGGATTTGATGAAAGCGCCTTTGCTTCTAATTTGTTTTATGACCACTTGGATGCGGCCATGGCAACTGAAATCTTTGCTAAAAATCGTCTCCTGACCGCGGCAATTCTCAATCGCCTGCCTGCCACAGCCTTCCTGCGTGCCGGAACGCACAATCAGCGCGGGCGTGTTACGTTGGAAGAACTGGTGAAACTTTATGTGCAGCACTTTGATCACCACATGAAATTTCTCAAGCATAAACGGCAATTGCTCGGCAAACCGTTGTAAATCTACGCTTGCTCGGCAGAACACGAGCTTTCAGGGAGGCGGTGCGGTTGTCGGTTAGGAGCCGACTGGCGATCCATCGGTGAACAACTGGAAGCTGGGATGGCGCTGCCCCCAGTTGTTGAGGGCTTGATAAAGCGATGTGCGGGTAAAATCTACACGGGTATACGCCAGCCTCAGCATCAAGGATAGCCTCTCTTCGGAGACATCGCTTGCATTTCTGGTCCCCCAACATTTTCGCAGGGCGATTCGCAGCACTTCAACCATATCGTGTCCGCAGCACAATTGTCTTAGATCTGGCGTCTTTTCCAAGATGGCTGTCACCCCCTGAAGTGCGCTTTCAATGAGGACGTGCTTCTTGCTTCGCTGGCAAACGAGGTTACACATGCGTTCCAGATCCCCGATCAATCCGTCCTCGTCCATGAACTTTGAAAAATCAACTCCATCGAAATCAAGTGAGAGTGAATCTGTCTTGTTAAGCCATCGCAGCGAGCCGATCTGGGTAGTTGCTTTAAGTAGAGCATTTTGCAGTACGCTGAAATCTCCATTGCCCATCGCCCGCTGGAGTTTATCCTCCGAGCCAAGTTCGCGGACGACCCTGGAAAACGCGCCGGAGAAGATTAGCCCAACCTCAAGATCGTGATCGTCGGTTAAAAACAGATTCTCCACGGTCGGACAGTTCTCCTCTAAGCGACAAAAGTCTGCGTCCATTATTCCGATCACCCCGGCTGTGGGTGTGGCATTTAGACGCCGCACCACTGCCGCGACGAGCGGCCCGACGCACAAGTGGCGTACCGGTTGTCTGTCAAACATCGCCATATAAACGTGGCGGTCGCTGCTGCCCTCGAAGACGCAGATAGGCCCATTAAATGCGGTGCGTAGCATGCGAGCTGTGTTCGCGTGACTGTCTGCGTTCAGATGCTCCCTCACTGCTTCGGTCCCTCTAAAGCTGTCGTGACGTCCCATCGGTCATTAATGACCTGCGGCGAGTGCGTGGCTATTAAAAAGTCCATCCGGATAACGGCGGATATTTTTTCCAAATCTTTTAGGAAGTCCTGCTGCCAGGCAACGTGGAGCGACAACTCCGGCTCATCAATGAGGATCAATGCGCCCTCGGGAACGTTGAAAAGTAGCTGGTGGGCCAGGACTACCTCGTGCTGTTCCCCGGAGGAAAGTTCGGCCGGCGGGACGAACCTACCCTGCGATATTTCAAACACGAACCCCTCCTTTCTGTCAATCCTCAGCTTTTTATATTGAAACCTCCTGTTGATCATTTCCTTGAAAAGCTCAATTTTTCGGAGAATATCGTCGAAAATCGCAAGTTTTTCTTCGACGTCTTTAACATACAGAGCCAAAACATGCCTTTCGGCCTCGTTGATGTCCTTGTTCGGCAAAGGAAATTCCTCTTCACGATCGAGCAGGCCTGCCTCCATAAGGCGGGTGCGTTTTTGCACTTGGGCATCGTAACGCTCTCGTATATCCTCCATGCTCGCATTACCGTTCGTCGTCCCTTGGAGCAGCCGTTTTGGGAATGAGCTGTCGAGAGACTGTGATACCTCAGCAGATTTTGCCAAACTCTCCTGGATACGATCAACCATTTCCCTGGAATAGACGGAAACCGCTGAACTCATGGCGGAGGACGACGGTAACTTCGGCAGCCGGCGCAATCTCACCTCTCTGGCCGCTGGAAGCAGTAACCTCTGGGCCTCAATAAGGTAGACGGGCAGCTGGTTTACCACGGACTTCAACCAATCCGGGTACGTTTGGTGATGTCCCTCGAACAGCGGTAGTTGATCCGGGAATTCATCGATCACATCGCCCAAAGTTAGCTGGCGGCCCGTAAGCTGATGCAGCCACTCCTCAGGTCCGATTCTTGTCAAGCCGGGGATAATGTCGTCAATGGCGGATAGTGGAATTCGCTCGCGATTTATCTCGGGTGGCTTAATCTGATGAACTTTCTTTTGATGCAAGCCTTCAACGCTTAGCGTAAACTCTAATATGGCGTGCTCGGGAGTTGTGCGGCCTTTTCCACCCGGCACTCCCTGCCGTTCCGTCCGCCGCACCTCGATAACGGAGCCTCCGTTGAATGTAAAGAGCATTTTTGAGTAGGGAATTTGCCGCATGGTCGAGTATTTTGAGTTGAAAAAAGCATTGATCAGCCGGAGTATGCTCGTCTTGCCAAACCCATTGGGACCATGGATAATTTTAATTCGCTCATTCTTGTCGAAATCAATCTTATGATCAAAGGTGCCGAACAACCCATGCACCGAAAATGAAGTCAGTATCATAGCAATCCTCTGTTTCGCTTCCCATCTCCGGCTGTGTCGCCGCCGAAGCCTCTCCCGACCCGAACAATGCTCCGTCAACGGGCGGTGCAAGCTGCGAAATGATTAGACCCGGTAGAATCAACCTTTGCAAGCGACAGGCATAATTCCGCCGGGCCGGCGCTCAGCCGATCGTCTGCGCGACCGCCGGCCTAATTTTCAAGCCCCGTGCACGCCTGCACGATAAAGCGTTCCATGTTGCGTTGGGGGTCGCCCAGGCTGGTTTTTGCCGCCATGTCCGCAGCCAACAACGCAGCACTGACTCGGCGGCTGCCTTCAATTCCCCAGCGGCGGGCGGACGCCATTACGGCACTGGCCCGTGGTGCCGGCCAGAGTTTAAGTTCCTTGATAATCTGATTATCGCTTAAGCGCCGATCCAGCATTTCGCGGGCGCGCAATACCTGGCTTAGCCAGAAAAATATGGCACCCACCAGAGAGAATCCGATCCGGGCATCCATCTGCCATAGCTCGGTATGGCGCGTTAATGCTTCCTTGGCGTTCCCTGCGGCCAGGGCGTCAATAAAACTCCATACGACCTGTTCATGTTGAAAACCCACGAGTTCCTCAACCATCGCGGTGGTAATCGTGGTTTGTTTATCCGCGAATAACGCCAATTTTGCCAATTCACTTTCCAGGCGTCCCAAATCCGTGCCCACAAGGTCCGCCAGACGCATGGCCGCCTGCGCATCGATGGTTTTTGCAAACTCCGTTCGCGCATGCTGGGTCAGCCAGCGTGGAACTTCGTGTTCCTTCATCGCCTGGCAGAGGATCACGGCCCCTTGTTTATCCAGGAATTTGTGCAGGCGTGTCGTTTTCAGCCAGGTATCACAGATTAATACGAGCGTGGCGTTGTCGCTGGGGGCCTGGGCATAGCGCAAAATGAGATCGCGCGCCGCCGAACCGCCGGAAGTTGCCAGCTCTTCTGCTTGATCTTCCTCAAGCTCATTTTGCGATTCAGGATTGTTGCCGCCCCTGCCCTTGAGCAACATATCCGCCGGCTCAAGCACGACTAACTTGCGGCTGGAAAACATGCCAAACGTCCGGCATTCATCCAGCAATGCGGTGACGGACACATTCGTTTCCATGCGAATATAGCCCGCGTCCATGGACGATTCATCCAAGGCCGCCCGGCGGATTCGCCCCAGCCATTCGCGGCGCAAGTACGCCTCGCTTCCCGCCAATACCATGACCGGATGTATTTGAATTTTAGATTCACTGATCTTCGTTGCCATGAGGATATGTTAATTGTACGCCGTGAGAAATGCCAACCGCATTCCTTGCGCTGCCGCTGCCCTGCTTATATGGTATTATCAGAAGCATGATTAAAGTGGCTGGACATGTGGATTTAAAGAAATCTCGGCAACATTGCATGCCAATCCTGGACCGCACTGCTTGCAGTGGCGGGCGGCGCGTTTTCTACTTTCACCTTTCGGTTTTCCTATTAGGTACCCTCGCCGGGCTCTTGTTGCCGGCACCGTTGGCGAACGCCAAGGTCATTAACGGCAGTGCCGCCCATAGCCAGTTGGTAAAAACGCTCGCTGCGATGAGAGGTGTGAAATCCATTCGGTCGGCATTTTTATGTGAAAAGAAGTTACAGGTGCTGCGGAAACCGTTTTTCAGTATGGGAATTATCACCATCGCCCGGCCCAGTCGGGTTCGCTTTGCGACGAATTGGCCGTATCGCTCGTGCTATATTCTTAACGGGCGACATATTGACATGCGTAATGAGTCTAATTCGCATTGGCGCACCGGTTCGGTGGATTCGCAGCCGGCGATCGGGATTATGATGCGGCAGTTCGCGGCCTGGTCTTTGGGAAACACGGGTAAAGTTAGCCGGCAATATCAGGTCAGCGTGCGGCGTGCCAAGCGCCCAGTGCCAAAAGATGCGCCAGCCGGTTCCGTAACGCGTAAAAAAACACGCCCAACGCTTGAACTGTTTACCTTGCGCCCGCCAGGCGGGGTGCTCAAAGAGGCTATCCGCGAGATTCAACTTGGCTTTGCCGTCTCAGCGGGCAGTGGTTCCGCGGGGCATCAAGCCGGGGCTAAGCCATTAAAATATATCCGTATTGTGGCAAAAAATGGCGATCAAAGCATCTTCTGGTTACGCCGCACCCAACTGAACCGGCAACTAAAGCCGCAGTGTTTTGCACCGGCAGGGCCGCCATGAGCGAATCGAATGGCCAAAGCATGGCGGCAGCTTCCGCCCCTGAACCAGATCAACTCACGCGTTGGATGATCTGGTGGTATGGACGATTGCAGGCGCACCGGATTGTCTTAAGCACCGTGCTGTTGATTTTTGGCGTTTTGCTGTTTGCCGCATCGCGGAATATCGTGTGGCAAACCAGTCTACTGAGTTTTTTCTCCGCTCACAGCGCCTCGATTCATGATGTGCGCCTGTCGGAGGATCGTAACGGTTTGGCCGATGCCATGCGGTTGGATGTGCATTTTGCATCCGGGCAAAAGGGGAATTTGAGATCCGCGGTGCGATTGCTGGCGCAAGACCTGAAAAACACCCATGCGTTTTCAAGGCTCTGGTATGGGGCACCAGAATCGCGGCAACTCCAGGCACAAGCGGGTTTACAGAACAGCGCGCCAATTCTGCTTTCGCACCCGCAATTCAATACGCTTCGCCACCGGTTGTCCGCACTTTGGCTGGATCACTATTTTCACAGGCAGGTGCGGAAAATGGCGGGACCGGCCGGGCAGATAGTTGCCGGAGACTTACAGGCCGATCCGTTGGATATGCGGCGATTGCTGGTGGCGCAATTCAAATCCGTTCATGCGGGGGCGGGAGCGCATTTCTCCGGTCCGCTGCTGGTCAGCGCCGATGGCCGACATGCGATGATGCTTCTTGTGCCTCCCTTTAGACCGCAAAATGTCGCGGCGTCTGAAAAAATGCTTGCCACAATTCGCGCGGCCATTGCCAACGTAAAAAAGCAAATGCCCGCTTTGCGCGTCTGGATCGTGGGGCCTTATCGTAATTTTGTTGAGAATCAGCGGCTGGTAAAGCATGATCTGAAAATGATTTCAATTCTCGGATCGTTGCTGGTGGCTGGAGTTATCGCGTGGTATTTCCGCCGAATTGGTGCCGTGGTGCTCTGCATGATTCCGCCCATGGTGGGGCTGGGTGCCGCATTGGGTCTTGCCGGCCTGCTGCGGCTGCATATTCCGTTAATCGTCCTGGGGTTTGATGGCCTGCTCTGCGGGGCCACGACCGATTACGGCATTCAGCTTATTGCGGCGCTGCAACGGCGGGCAAAACAAGCCGGGCAGTACCAAGCTGACATGCCCGCTTTAGCAGCACGAGATTTATTTGGTCCCATATCCATGAGTGTATGTACCAGCATGACGGGCTACGGAGCATTGGCCGCGAGTTCCGCCCCGGGGTTACAGACGTTGGGACTTTTTATCGCCGGTGCCACCGGGTGTATCTGGCTGGTAACATTTCTGGTTTTGCCGGCTTATCTGGGGGCTTGGGTGTGCCGGACCGCGGATTACGTGGATAGCGCGGATAAAATAGTTCGCGGAGGTTGCAAGCTTATCAAAGCGCAGAAAGCATTTTTACCTGATGAGATCGCACCGGAATCCGAAAGGGAGAATGGGGTCGGTTATAGCCCGAACAACCGGGTAACGCCCTCTGGTAATCCGCGTGATCCGCGAAATCCGCGGTACTTGTCGCGCCGCTTGAATCAATGGCTTCATCCCGGATCACTGAAGTTCATCGCAACATCGGCCTTTGTTCTCATTACGCTATGGCTGGGAATCCGGTCGTTCGCAGTGGGCTATACCGCCAACGGGCAATTGTTAGATGGTTCGTCCGCGGCCCTCAAACATGACGAGGCTAAATTCTCCTCTGTGTGGGGGCATTTGCGGCAATCGGGGGTGATTACGATTCACGCGGCGTCTGCGGAGGGGGCCTTAATGAAACTGCACGCATTAGATCATCTGCTTGGCGTGCTGCAAACTAAGCGATTAATTGCCGGGTATACCACAGTAGCGGCCATTCTTCCGGATACCGTTGTCGCAGAACGGCGGTTAGCTGCATGGCGGTCATTTTTCACGCCGGAAAAAATAGCTAACGCTCGGCTACTCTTGGCGCACTCCGCCTTGGCCAATGGCTTGCGGCCCAGCGCCTTCCAAGGCGCATTAAAGTCCTGGCGGGTGCCGGAGGGCGTTCCCTCCGCGTTGCATCGGTTGCGGCAATCACCGGCAAATCTTTTTCCGGGCGTGATTGATATTCTCCCGCATGACATTTCCATTTCTTCAACCGTGCAACTTAATACATCTCTGTCGCCCAGGCTCGCCACCCAATGGTCGGCGGAGGTGCGGCATGATGTTCCCGGCGTTTCCATCATCTGCGGGCAGGTGTTGTATCTGAATGCATCGCATCACGCTCAAATGGAAGCGAAACGGTTGTTCCCTTGGGTCGCTTTGCTAATTTTAATTCCACTATGGATCTATTTTCGGCGATTGGATGTCGCCGCCATCGCCGCGCTTTCCCTGGGCATCGGTTTTATCTGGCTGCTGGGCGTAGCACAGTGGTGGGGCGGTGGGTTAAATCTGCTTTGTCTGGTGCCGATGCTGTTTACTATGGGGGTGGCGGTGGATTATGGGATTTATGCCGCCAGTGATCCATCTCTGCGTCCCGGCGGAGGCACGATGCAAAATCGGAATACCGCGACGTTCCTTTGCGCCGCAACAACAATTCTGGGCACAGCAGCCATGATTCCGGCAGGTCACCCTGTGCTGCACTGGATTGGCATGACGCTGACGGCCGGAATTCTAGGCGGCTATCTGGCGAGTTATTTTGTCGTAGGGCCGCTGGTGAGGATTGTTCTTAATCCTCCGGCATCGCCAAAAGGCGGACGGATTTACCTGATGGTATTAAATGGGTGGCGTATCATTGTAATGCTGGTCATGGTGATTCTGGTGATCGGTCTACTGGGTGGATGTTGCAGCGTGCCGCCGCCGCAGCCTTATCGCCCTCCCGCAGCTCCTGCGCCCACCATCGCTGCCGCACACCATGCCCTGGCGAAATTCCCGCAACAATGGGATCGGCAAGTTTTCGCGGCGGCAAACTGGCGCGGCCATCGCGTAAGCATGATCGGAAGAATAAAAGGGAAATCCATGGGCACGCTGCGCGTAACCTGTGCTTCAGAATTTGGAACACTGCTGTGTGATGTGCGTGTTACAGCAGGCACGTGCCAAGTGCTGCACAAGGCCCGGGCTGTTCCGGAAGCTCTAGCGCGGCATATTGCTCTGGATACCGCGTTAGCGCTGCGAATGCCCGCGACGGAGGCGTTGCATTTGCAGAATTTCAAAAGCGGTGCGCACCTGCTTTCCGGATCGACTCAGCACGCATGTTATATATTTGCCGGGGTGGCTGGAAAGTTGCGAGTCTGTCGCGCACGCAATTCGCGCCAGAACGTTGAAATTCAATATCTGCACTATCGCCATAGCTATGTTCCGCACCAGATAATTATCTGGGATGCTGGCCATTGTTTGCGGTTGACGATAAACTTTGATGCAAAATAGTATTCAGGACATTCTGTGACAAATAGTGGCGCATCAGGTAACGGATCAGGTAAAAGGCAGACAGGGCTGGTCGGCGAGCATTTATTCTGGCCGGTAAAGCGGTGGCAGGCCCAGCAGCTTGATGCCCTGCGCCGGCATATTGGCCACGCGGGCAAATCCGCCTATTATGCCGGGAGGCTGCCTCGCACACTTAAATCGCTGGAACAACTTGTTGAATTTCCCCTGACGCATAAAGATCAGTTGGCCGCCGCCGGCGACGCCGCCTTTGCTTGCAAAAGTCATGATGTACGGGAATGGGTTACGACTTCCGGCACCACCGGCAAGCCGCTGCGTGTTCCACTGACTGAGAGGGATTTGCAGCGCCTGGCGGAAAATGAGGCTGTCGCCTTGAACATTGCGGGGCTAAGGCGCGGTGACGCGCTGATTTTAGCCCTGGCGCTGGATCGTATGTTTGTCGCGGGGTTGGCTTATTGGCTGGGTGCGCAGAAATTAGGGGCGGCGTGCATCCGGGCGGGGGCGGCGTATTGTGCGCAGATCGACGTTTTGCAAACTCTGCTCCAGCAGGGAACCCGGACGTTTGTCATCACTGTTCCATCGCTGTTGGCTGGTGCCGGAGGTGCGGCATCCTGCGATGCGCCTGCCCCGGAAATTCAGGCCGTCATCGGGATCGGAGAGCCTTTACGCACCGCTGCCTTAAGTCCCAATGCCTTGGCTCTGCGCTTAAAGGAAAATCTGGGGGTGCTTGCGCTTAGCACGTATGCGTGTACTGAGACCTGCTCCACCTTTGCCGAGGGGCCTTTGTGTGTGGGCGGCCATTTAAATCCTGCCTTGGCGGTGGTGGAAATAATAGATGATCGCGGCTCTCCGGCCGCCGCCGGTACTTTGGGTGAGGTAGTGGTTACGCCGCTGGGCGTAGAGGGTATGCCGCTGGTACGCTTTTGCACGGGCGACATCGCCGCACTATATACCGACCCGTGTCCCTGCGGCCGTACGACTCCGCGCCTCGGGCCAATTGTGGGACGGAAGCGGCAGTTGTTAAAAGTGCGGGGTTCCAGTCTGTTCCCCTCCGCCATTGCGGACTGCCTCAATGGTATCAGCGAAGTGCGAGACTACGCCATTATCGCTCATCAGGAGCATGATTTAAGTGATCGCGTGGAACTGCACGTATGCTTAGTCAAAAACAGTTCAGCCATCCGCGAGCGACTGGCCTTAACCGTTCGGGCGCTGTTAAAAGTCCAGCCCAAAATTATCTTTGCCGGCATCAATGCGATTCGCGAACTGCAAAGAGCTGCCAACCCCCGCAAACCTGCACGATTTATTGATCGACGAATTTCCTGAACCTTGTTTGCGGTATAATGGGGTCATGAATCAGATGCCGACTCCTAAACATGACGCCACGGCCACGACGCAAACTGAGGCTGGTCATGTGGCCATTGAACCGTTATCTGTCCCGCTGCTGGCGACTTGGGCAACGTGTGGATTGTACATGTTGTTGCCACGGGCCATGATGTTAGGTCCGCCTTGGCTGTTGTTGATTGTGGTTACCGCCGTGCTGATCCCGCTGATCATTTTCAGGGTGCGGCAACGCTTTTTCCTAAGCCATGTGTGCGGTCACATTTCCGCGGCGATTATTACGCTGTTTACGGGATATTCGCTGTTTGCACTGGTGCGGGATTTGCCAACCCATCATGATACGCCCGTCCAGATGCTCAGGGCCGCGGGAATGCTTTGGATGATTAACGTTTTGGTTTTCGCCTTCTGGTACTGGCGGCTGGATGGCGGGGGGCCGCACGCGCGGGCGTCGCGCGGCCACTATCAAACGGGATGTTTTTTATTTCCACAAATGACCATGAAAAACGGCGATCCGTCCTGGTCTCCGCGATTTCTGGATTATTTATTCGTCGCGTTTACCACCAGCACCGCTTTCTCCCCAACCGATACGCCCGTACTTTCCCGCTGGGCAAAACTCTTGACGATGTTACAGGCTATTATTTCGCTGGGCACCGTGGTGTTAATTGCTGGTCGAGCGATCAATATTATTTAAGGGCTTCGCTGAATATTCTACCTGCCGCCTGTTTCCCCCATTGATTCTCCCGCCTCTGGGCGCTAACATCTGGAGTGTATTGGAGAAATGAACCAATACCGGCTGCCGCTGACGTGTAACGGACCGTCGGTGGCAGGAAGTACATTCGTATTGTAGAACGTGATGAGGATAAACATGGCCAATGCCCCTTCCGCGCGTACCGTAGCTGAACTAAAAAAAATGCCGTATCACCCCTGCTCGGTTAAAGATGAGTTGCGGCGCAACGTCATCGCTGCTCTGCGGACCGGTAAACCGTTATTTCCCGGTATTGTGGGCTACCGGGAAACGGTCATTCCCGAGATAGTCAATGGCATTTTGAGTCGCCATGATATGCTGTTTCTGGGGTTGCGCGGGCAGGCCAAAACGCGGCTGCTGAGAATGCTGCCGGAATTACTGGATCCGTGGATTCCGGTTCTGGCACAGTGTGAAATACCCGATGATCCATTGGACCCGCATCTGGCTTCAGGAAAAAAAATCATTGCCGAGCAAGGCGATAACGCGGCGATAGAATGGGTGCATCGCAGCAATCGCTACCATGAAAAGCTTGCCACCCCGGACGTTACGATCGCCGACCTGATCGGGGAAATTGATCTGGTGCGCCATGCGCAAGGGCGTTATTTATCTGATGAAAGTACGATGCACTTTGGCTTGATCCCGCGCTGCAATCGCGGCATATTTGCCATGAATGAACTGCCTGATCTGGCACCTAAAATTCAAGTCGGGCTTTTTAACGTGCTGGAAGAGCGCGACGTGCAGATTCGCGGCTATCCCATTCGCCTGGACTTGGACCTGTGCATGGTGTTTTCCGCCAATCCTGAAGATTACACCAACCGCGGCCGCATTGTGACACCGCTTAAAGACCGTATCGGCACGGTGGTGCGCACGCACTATCCGCATACCATTGGGGAAGCGATAAAAATCACGCAGGAAAATGCGTGGCTCGAGCGCGACAGCGGCGTCAAGGTGACAGTCCCGCTTTATATGCATGAAATTCTTGAGGAGTTTGTCCGCCTGGCACGCCAAAGCCCGCATATTAATCAGGCCAGCGGCGTCAGCGTTCGATGTTCGATTACCAATACGGAAAATCTTGTCAGCTCGGCCGAGCGGCGCGGCATTGTTCATGGGGAAAACACGGTCACAGCGCGGACGGATGATCTGCCCTTTATCCATGCCAGTTGCAGGGGAAAAATTGAACTCATGCTCGCGGAAGGCGAATCGGCAGAAGATAAACTTGTGACCTCCCTGATCGGGGAGGCGGTGAAATTGGTATTCAGCCGGCATGGCGACATGGATGCTTTTGATGACATTTCCCAACAATTCAAAGGCGGCTTGACGCTGCAGGTGGGTGATGAAGTTTCTACTGGCACCATGCTGGAAAATTATGCGCATATCAAAGGCCTGAAAGCCGCGGCAGCGCGCATGGCCGGCAAGTTGGGTATGCCCCCCGATGATCCGGCATCTCTGGTAAGCGCGGGCGAATTTATTCTCGAGGGGCTGTATGTCAATAACCGCTTAAGCAAAGTGAATATGCCGGGGAAAACTTTTTTCAGAAAATAAGCGCAGGCGGTAAAAAAGCCCGCAGATTTCGCGGATTACGCGGATAAACGCCGGGGCTTCCATGCTTATTTGCCCTGCTCTTCACCTGTTCAACTTTCTCCTGATCTATCGAGCCGCTGCCCGATTCCCTCGTATCCGCGTTATCACCGCAATTCGCGGTTTCCCCTTGTTATGATCGCAGGTAAGATAATTGCCGTATCAGAAGCCGTTAAACCAAAGGGGGCGCGATGAAAACACGCGAGGATGATCCATCTGATCCGGGCCGTGAAATGTTTCGGATTCTGGGTCTTATCGTGCTGATGGCGGCGCTATACGGTATTGTTCATGATCAAATCACGGCACGGATTTACCCAGCGTACTTCAATGTTGATCATCCGGATTTAGGATACCCGGCAATATTTCACAGTTCCAGTCCCACGGTTCTGGCGTTTGCGTGGGGGATCGTGGCTACTGTACCCTTGGCCACGGTTCTGGGGACGATGATCGCCATTGCAGCACAGGCCGGCAGAGGTCCCCGCCTTTCCGCGAGCGATTTATTTAAGCCGCTGCTGCTGGTATTCGGTGTTATGGCATTGATGGCCGCGGCGGGTGGAATCTGGGGTTATCACGCGTGGTCGGCAGATTCCAAGCTGTTCGTAGCGCGGCGGGAAATGACGGATTTCTGCGCCCATCTGATGTCTTATTGCGGAGGATTATTGGGGGCGGTGGTGCTGGTGATATGGATTGTTATTCATCGGCGTAGCGCGAGGTCTCCTGACGCGTAGCATTGCCGGTTATGCCGTCCATTCCAGCACTGAGGTTTTCAGGGCGGCAGGATTTGTGGCTATCCAAAGCTCCGCGACGGCAGTATATTTACAGCGCGTTCATGGAGGTCTTGAAATCAGGGCCACTTGGGCGACACCGTTTTGGACAATCTTATATCGGAGGAGTAACCATGCAGCGAGAAACTGGAACTATCGGGCCGCAGGTAAACCGCAGAGCATTTGCCGTGCAGTTGGCCTTGGCTGCGGGGGTGCTGGCCAGCGGCTCTGCCCCGCTGGCCCGTGCGGCCGTGTCCTGGAATCAGTTGCCGGTTTCGCCGCTGGTCCATGCTGATCGCCGGGTGACGTTTCTGTTTCAGGATGCCCACGCCAAATCGGTGGTGTTGGCATTGGCCGGAATTCCTCCGGCACCGCTGAAAAAGAATGCCCATGGCATGTGGGCCGTCACCGTCGGGCCGCTGGCACCGGAAATATATACCTATGCGTTTACCGTGGACGGCGCGCGGGTGCTTGATCCGCTGAATCCCTGGGTGAAACCGAACCTGTTTTATTCCGCCAGCATGGTTCTTGTTCCCGGAAATCCGCCATCCCTATGGCAGGATTGCAACGTGCCGCACGGGGTGGTGCACCGGCATTTTTATCATTCAAACGTCGTGGGTGATAATCGCGATTACTACGTCTATACGCCGCCGGGCTATGACGGTGCTAACGCGCAGAAATATCCGGTACTTTATCTGCTGCACGGCTACAGCGATCTGGCGGACGCGTGGACTAAAGTAGGAAGAGCCAATTTTATTCTCGACAATCTGATTGCGGAGGGTAAAGCCCGGAAAATGATTGTGGTTATGCCGCTGGGATATGGTGATTTACGGGTTATTTCCCGTACCGGGCCGGGGTTAGGCCAGCCACAATTGTATCAAAGCAATCTGAAAAAATTCCAGGCCACTTTGCTGACGGAAGTCATGCCGCGCATCGCCCGGCAATATCGTATTCAGACGCACCGGGATCAGACCGCGATTGCCGGTTTATCCATGGGGGGCGGGGAAGCTTTGTCGGTGGGGCTTAATAATCTCAATCGCTTTGCGTGGATCATCGGAATGAGTTCTTACGTGAATACCAACGGACCGGACTTTTCCAGTGTTTTCCCGACGTTAAATAAAAGCGATAACGCCCGAATCAAATTGCTGTGGATCGCCTGCGGTAAACAGGATCCCATTGTGGCGAAAGCCAATCATAATCTCGACGCCTGGATGACCGCCAAAGGCATTAAATTCACGCCCGTTTGGACGCCCGGCCAACATGCCTTTCGTGTGTGGCGTGGAAATCTTTCCTCGTTCGCACCGCTGCTATTTCAGCCCGCTACATGATTTATGTCGCGATGCGGCAAACGGCGTGCCGGTCCCGACGAGCTCAGGTGCGTCGGAGGGTTAGATCACATCCCGTGTCCAACTCAATGCGGCAGCGTTGAGTTCGATGCGGTATGCGGTTCCATGATACAAAGTCTCTTCCCATCGGTACGATTGGCACAGCAGGTGTCGGGATGGACTGCGTACATTTTCCGGAACTGCATTGCGCATCCAACCGTGACGCTGCCGCGTCAGGCTAGGAGCCTGTCCGAGTAATGGATTTCAGCCTTCGAGTAAATTTTCCGCTTTCTCCTTCATGGCGGCTTAAAATCTGGCCGGTGCACCGCGTTTTTTCTTCC
>JAJZGH010000300.1 GCA_021798635.1 Planctomycetota bacterium
GTCGTTACGCTCATCTGGGAACCCGTTATCCGTCCGGCGAGCGGACGATGTCAGGTTCTCCCGGATATCCCGTCCGGCCACACCGGAACGCTTAACACGTCCCGATAAATCCGGCTCTGCGAGGCAAGACCTGCGAATGTTCCACAAGAACATTGCGACCGGCTTGCCCGAGATCACTCAGGTGGCGATGAACGACGGAATTTAACCGTTCATGCCGCGTGAAGCAAAAACCCCGAAGGGGCGTTGCTTACGCTTTGATCTTTACGAACACGCCCGCGGGCACCACCAAGCGGTTTAAGGCTTCAATGGTACGGGGGGTGGGTTCCATAATTTCAATCACCCGCTTATGGGTGCGGATTTCAAACTGTTCGCGGCTCTTTTTGTCAATATGCGGAGACCGCAAAACAGTAAATTTTTCAATGCGCGTGGGCAGCGGAATCGGGCCAAACACCTTGGCGCTGGTCCGCTTTGCATGATCTACGATTTCCTTGGCCGAAGAGTCCAACGCCCGGTGATCGTAGGCTTCCATACGGATGCGAATTCTTTCATGTGGGGCTGCTGCTGACATACTTATCCTGTCCGTTGTATCCGCTTTACCCGCGTCTTTTCCAGTTCAATTCATGCTATAAACCAACATTTTACGCTGGGTTTACGCTGTAATTTCCACTTGCCCGTCCGGAGGATTTCATCCGCCGATCAAAGCCAAGATTCGGTAGTATACCGGTTTGCGGTTTCATGTCAAATATACTTTAAAGCCAATAGCAAAAGGGTGTCACAGGCGAGATCAGGTTACGGTTATATTGAAATTCTATTCTCAATCGCCTACCATCTGAACGAGTTTCGATAAGAAAGGATGCCCATGCGACCGTCCCTTGTGCTCGACATTAAGCGAAGCGCCGTGCGCGAAGCGGTCAGCCGCTTTCGCACGGCCAACCCGCGTGTCTTCGGCTCGGTGCTCCATGGCACCGACCAGGACGGCAGCGACCTCGATCTGCTGGTTGATGCGCTACCTGGTGCCACGTTATTGGATTTGGGCGGGTTGCTGGATGAGCTGGAATCGCAGCTCGGCATTCATGTTGATTTGCTGACACCCGGCGATCTGCCGCCGAAGTTCCGAGCCTTGGTGCTCGCGGAGGCACGGCCGGTATGAGCGAGAACCGTCTGACCGACTACATCGACCACATCCACCAAGCCGCAGCCGATGCATGCAGCTTTACGGCGGGGCTGGCCAAGGATGATTTCCTGGCAGATAAGCGCACCCAGTAGGCCGTTATCATGAACCTTAGCATCATCGGCGAGGCGGCCACCAAGCTGATGGACAGCCACCCCGATTTCACCGATGCGCACCCAGAGGTGCCGTGGCGGAGCATGCGCGGGATGCGCAACCGCATCGCCCACGGATATTTCGATATCAACATTGATGTCGTGTGGGATACTGTGCAAACGGCGCTGCCTGAGTTACTTGGCCATCTAAATCGCGTGCGTCGAGGCAGCCAATGAATCCATCCAAGTTAATCGCCCACGTGTTTGGTGGTTCACACAGTCCATCTTGGATTACATACCGCGTGGCGAGTTCTCAGGGCGGAGACCCATGAAAGCTGCGTCCGAAACGTGACACCCTTTTACCCTACGGCTGCCCGCCGTTTTTTGACCAACCTTGGAATCGACGGATGTCACCCTTTCGAGTTCCACCTTTTCGGCTGCCAATTTACAAAATGTGCCATAAGCTCAGAGGCTGCCTTATCCTTGGCACAATCGAGAAAAAAATCGCCGTCGTGGTCGATCCAGGTCACTGGGAAGTTGCTTCCCGCAACCAGAAAAATGTCATCATCCACGCACCACTGTATGGTAACCCAAAGGAGCAATACGGCCGGTAAAACCGGGCGGTCAGAAGTTTCGCAAAGGACGGCTCCCTGGGCCAGAGGGAGACCAAGCTTTTCCAATCCTCGAATTATGCCTCCGTAGCAATGGAGGTCTCGCTGGTTCGGCACCCAACTTCCGGATCTGCGCCAGATCCACAGAGCCGTCGCAGATTCATAGAGCCTCAACACCATGGCGAGCACTCGCGCTATGTTCCCAATATCCCCCGGAATTGGGAGCTTTATCCCGTTTCCCCGTTGGAATCCAATTATGCGGGGATCGGGATAGCGCGTGTCGAAGCTGACGCCCATTTCCGTTAACCGCTCCACAAAGATGCTTTTGTCCATAATCTGCACCAGCCAACCCCTTATGAAAATTTCCAAAGCTACCATCTTTACGAGTGTGCCTGAAATCCACGTCCCGGACGCCGGTATCACGTTTGGGCATTCTTTGAGCCTTCTTCGTCGGTGGAAGTCGCGTAGACAGCCACGGTCAGGTCGATCCCAACCTCGCCGAGCCTTTTCAGGTAGTCACTCGGAATCGCCAGCGTGTGGCAGAAGAATGGTGCCATGACGCCAATGTTCAGGTCGATCCGCACATCCGCAGGCAGCCGTGACCGATCATGCAACTCTTCGATCGGAAATATCTTCAGCAGGGCACCGATATGCTCTGCAATTGGTGCCGAACTGAGGCAACCTGAGTCGAGCCGCCAGATCGTCATCGACCAGACACCCCCACGTGCTCGCGAGCTACCTCTCTCGTGCGAGATGGCGCAGGTAGGCTCCATCCCCAGTGCCATGGAAAGCTGCCCGATCGTCGCAGAGACTGAAACCACATCAACCGATACCAGAAGATCAAGATCGTCCTCGTGTTCAGACATACCGGTTCCTCAATTGCAAACATGTTCCACGCTCACGGTACGGCCTCCAGCCGCAGAGCCCGCCGTCGGTGAACAGGATACCGCCCATTGCATGTACCTGTTTTCCGGTTTCCCAACCCAAACCCGCCCCGGAATGCCACCGCCGCAGGGTTCACAATCCATAGTCTAGCTGCGTCCGCGTTTCGCTTCTCGCCCAACTCGCTCTATTGGCCACCGTTCAGATGCTGTCCTGTTCTCGGCAAGGCCGTCCCCTTATCGTGAATATCGGCCCTTGCACGGCCCGCCGGGCCGCCCTTGCGATCCCCGGTCCGAATCCCCGCCCACCGCTCAAATTTCTTAATCGCCACTTGGTCCGCCGCCGACCCGTGGCCCTTTTTATTGAGGCGTGGCCCCATATTGTTTACGGGCAGGATCAGCTTCGCCAAGGCTTTCGCGAATGGCTCCGTTTTTATCTTAAATCCCGCTGCACGCAATTTGGCAACGCCTCCGTGGATGGGCATTTTTATGACCGCTCTGCCCGTGTGTATAAGAGAAAACCGCTCAGAAAAGGTCGTGGTACTGTATACGGAATTGGGGTCGCTCTGAGCGGCCCCAAACTTTCCTGGCGTGAAGGCCACGGCCGCTGCGGAAACGGGAAAGATTGAGCCAACCCAGGGAAGCTGATTCAGAGTTGCCGCCGTTCGCAGGATGCCACCGTGACAAGGACCAGAGGCATTCAAGCGCAGTGGCGACGGGCAATATCGAAGCCGCATCGGGCCGCCAATCATATCTGGCGACAAAATACCGCCGGGTTCAAACAACACGTTGACGCTTCCCTCCACAAGCATCAGACTGAATCCCATCTTGCCCTTCTGTTGGCCAAACGTCAGGCGAAGCCCGTTAGCAGGAGCGAGCCACACGGTCGACGGATGTGCAGTATCGAGCATGGCGCTAAATGTGTGGCCGTTCGCGGTTATGCTGTATGCTGGAATTCCATTGAATAATCCGGATATCACGCAAGTGTCACCTGAAGCGTAAATCCCTGCCGATCGCACCGAGCTTTCGCCGACGGCCCCGCCGGGCGGCCGTATCACAACATGCAAGCGAAACCTCAAGGAAAACGCATTTCTCGCTCGCGAGCCATCAAAGGCGAGTTCTCCATGCGGGCTCGACAACGCCCAGATCACATGGAGGAACTTTGAAACAGCGGGACCGGTCGGCCTCGCCGGGGCTGCGGTGACTGTGGCGCTTGCCGCAACTGCCACCAAGCAACACCCGGAAATCGCGCCAAAACGTTTGATCATAAGAAAACTCCTGCTAAGCGCCGAATATCTCCCGCTCCATTTGACCGGCGCGGATCGGGGGAAGTACAGCTGCGGCTTCGTGTCTTTGTGCCGTTGTGGTGAAATTGTTCGTTCAATGCAACCATAAGCCTGCCCATAAGGCCAATTCTTTCAAAGCATAGATTCTAACCGGCCCAACGCGGATCGCGAAGCGACAACACGCAAAGCGACAACATGGGGCGTGGCAATATTTCCGGGCGAGCGGCGAGATCGACGGCATCAATGCCGGCGCCAAGAGAATGGTTCCTCTTGGAAACTCGCACTCCAGTGGCCCGCCCGGATTTATTGCTACGCCCACAACATGGGAGCTACATCCGCAAGAATAATTGCATCGCATCCTCCGCCCAGCGCTGTGTCCCAGCAGGATTCCAGCCCCTCCTGCCCCACACGACCTCGCCGCGTACCCCAATTTTCTGCTGCCTCCAGGCAACGCCATATCGTCCATCGCCTCCCTCAAGCTGTCCGAGGAGCGCATACGGAAGTCGCAGAGTGTGGAATCCAAGCGTTTATCCGCGTAATCCGCGGTCTTTTTACAGCCAAGTTTTGAATTCTAGCTACGTCTCCGTTTCACTTCTCTAATGCTCCCAAGCCTGTCTGCTCTACTGTCTACTCCCTGAAAACTCCGCTCTATTGGGCCGGAGCCGCAATTAGCCCTGCGTTTGAAAATTCCACTAGAAATTCAGGTTTGAACGGTTGCTTGGTGACCTTAATACTTTCAATGCGATCCACCCGGTATGCACGCAGTTCGCGCGTTTCAATCTTGATGGCGTAAAGAATGAGTTTGCCATCGTGTGTCCGTCGAAGCGAATAGGGTTCTATGATGCGCTGTGCGCCATCATAGCCAAGCGCGATGCACAGATGATTCGCCGCAGCAAAGCGGATGGATTCCAGCGGCACGCCGGCCCGCCATGTCCAGATGGATGATGGAGGACTCCATTGCTCCGCCGTAGCTTCATCATCGGTTCGCGGGATAGCCGGCAGTGCAGAACTCGGGGCCATACCCTCAATCCAATTGAAGAGGTCCGGCAGTTCGTTCCAAAAATGCTCAAATGGTGGAAGAACCGGCAATTGGTGAGCCAACATATTAGAGATCGGA
>JAJZGH010000301.1 GCA_021798635.1 Planctomycetota bacterium
TGTCTTCATAGGACATACGAGTGCTCCCTGGGTATACCAGAAATGAGAGAATTGAGAGAAACGCGATGGGCGGTGCGGGAATGGCTTCGGCCAACCTCGAACTCGGGCGCTACTGCCCACAGGCATAGAGAATAATAGCAACTCGCGTCAGGATTGCAAGTTAATTCTATTTATTTTTTTTAATCCCGCTTTTACCGGTCCGTATAATGGCCAAAACCGTTAATCGCGTAAGATGCTTTATTCGTATTAATAAATATAATTTTGATCAATTGTACTATGACCTGCAGGCAATTTTACTTCAACATCCTCTTCTTCATGTAGACCACGCCGCAAGGTAAGTGCCCCATACGCCCAATTATGCCATCACTTTTGCCCCAATCGCGCACGATTCTCCGGGTGCCTCACGCTCGACATCTTGAACATCATCCCTAATCGCCGTAGAGTACCACTTACAGATTGGTTTTTTGGCGATCTGATTTTTGGATACGGAAAGCTGCATGCAACTAAAAGATATACTTCGACGCGAAAACATCAAAGCTCCCCTGGCTGCTACTGATAAAAAAGATGCCATTAAAGAGCTTGTTGAATTGCTGGCTCGCAACAAGGACGTTAAAAATCCCGATCTTGTTCTGGCCAGCGTCCTGGAACGTGAATCCATCCGCACCACCGGCGTAGGCTACGGATTGGCGATTCCCCATAGCAAGTGCGGCGGCGTTAACCAGCTTACCATCGCCATCGGCAAGCCGGAGCATCCGTTGGATTTTCAATCTCTTGATGGTCAAAGCGTTTATCTTATCGTGCTGCTGGTCAGTCCGCCGGAACAAACCGGCGCCCATATCCAAAGCCTCGCGAGCATCAGTCGGCTTATGACCATTGATTCATTTCGATCAAAACTGAAAGCCGCCAAAACCGCCGATGAAATTTATGATGCCATCGTGGCCCAGGAAAAAACCATGGTTCCAGAAGCATGAACATCTCGGCAACGGTATTACAGGTTACAGGGAAAAACGGGAACGCAGGAGTTAGGAGTTAGAAGAATATGTCGGCGAGCCGGTGGGTTTATCCCACCGGGAATGTTAGTCAATAGGTTTAGCCTGCTGGGGAGATAGCAGCGCTCTCGCTTCCAAAAAATGCTCGCTGCCAGATGCCAGATGCGAAATGCAGCGCTTCAGCCCCCGCCATTACTCGGACAAACTCCTGGTCTGCAACTGATGCAACTTCCCAATACCTTTTACCGCGACCTTCAACATGGAATTAAATTGCCTGGGAGTAAATGTGGCATGTTCGCCGGTGGCTTGAAGTTCCACAAACGTGCCATCTTTAAGCATGGCGACATTCATATCCACTTGGGCGGTGGAATCTTCACTGTAATCCAAATCCAGAACCGCCGTATTGCGGACAATCCCCACGCTGATCGCTGCGACTTGGCCAGTCACCGGATTGGCGGAAAGAACAGAATCGTTTCTGGCGCGGTGCACGGCATCGCACAGTGCAATATAGGCACCGGTGATGGCTGCCGTGCGTGTGCCGCCGTCCGCCTGTATCACGTCACAATCCAGCCACAGTGTGTTTTCGCCGAGCTTCTTCAGGTCAATGACACTGCGCAGCACGCGGCCGATCAGGCGTTGAATTTCCACGCTGCGCCCGTCCGGCTTGCCGCTGTCGCGTTTTTTCCGTGTGTTGGTAGATGAGGGAAGCATGCCATATTCCGCGGTCAGCCAGCCCTGCCCTTTGCCCGCCAGCCACGGCGGCACGCCTTTCTCAATGATGGCCGTGCATAACACACGCGTATGGCCAAAACTGATCAACACCGATCCGCCGGCATTGCGTGTAAAATTCCGCTGGATCGTGACCTTCCGTAACTGGTCCGCTTTTCGTGAGTCCTGTCGCATGAGCTTCCTTTCGTTGGTGTTCAAGAAATGTGATTTCGACTCTGCCTGCAATCATCCTGGTCGCCAATCTCTCCATATTTGGCAGGCTGGGGTGATTCAGGGAGGATTTCCGGTTGTTTCCGTGACCACCCCGGAACTACTGATTGTTATTACTACCGGGCCACCGCCGATAGTGCGAGCTAGTCCCGCGCAGTGATGTAAATCAGAGACAAACCTGATGCATGCGACCAGGAAATCGGCCCGGGAAAAAAGTGAGTTTGCCGGTGCCGGAAAGGTGTCGGGGGTGGCTTCCATGCGTTGCCGAAAATCGTCGGTGGCAACCCGTTGGTAAAATGTTATATCGCCATCCGCGGCTGACCACGGCGTATTGTCCAAATTCGAAAAGCGTTTTTGGCTGAAAACTTCAAACTCTGACAAAACGCCGCCGCGTGCATCATAGTTGCAGATTCTGTAAGAAACCGGTACCAATCCGGCTTTCTCTGGGTTAAATCCGCTTAGCCGAAATCCCAGTTCCGGCGATCCGGCCGCGCCGTGAATTTTCTGGACGGTGCTGCGGAGAGTATGGGCAAGCTTGTCCAAGGACGATACGTGCCCGTGCCGGGAGACAAAATCCTCGAGCCAAAGGTCGGTCGGTGTAAGCCCTATTTTCCCGAAGCCCCAAGTTCCCACCATGCCACTAAGACCTGGCAATCGCTGGAGTTTTTTCATGCCGAAAGAAACCCGCATTTTGCGTCCGCTTTCGGTGTCGGCCTCAATGGATTCAGCAGTATCCGCGGCCATGGCCACGCCGTGCCTGGAAATATCTGTCAGAATCAGCGTCATGCCTGTACCGGACTCCGGAAGGTTTTCCATCCGCTGGCAATTTCGCGTACTTGCTTCGCGGCAGCCTGTTCCACTTTCCGGACGTAGCTGGAGCCAAAGCAGGTTTGCATGTCAAAGCGGGCGTCCAACGGAACTTCCACCCTGACGGCTGCCAGCACTCGCCCCGAAGGGTTAATTGCATGGGCTGTATATGTGTGCCCAGAGTTGCCCTTGAGCCACCTGCCCTCGACCCGTATGTTTTTGCTCACCATAAAAGCGATTCCTCTGTTTGACGTCCTTATTATAGCAGAATGCGCCGCAAAATATCGTCCCAGGGTTAACGCCAGATCTAACGATTATTAGACATCGAATTCGGGCATACCCTCCGGGCAGGGCGAAAACATCGCTCTATAACGTGCGCAAATGAAAGCCGCCGTCGACGTCGATAACCTGACCGGTGGAAAATGGCAGCAGGCCGTCGGCAACTGCCAGCACCGCCTTGGCCACATCTTCAGGCTTTCCCCAGCGGCGAATTGGGGTCAGCCCGTTGGCGATCAGGGTGTCATATTTTTCCTTTACTCCGGAGGTCATATCCGTGGCGATAATCCCAGGGCGTATTTCAAAAACTCCGATATTCAATTCCGCCAGACGAGACGCGAAAAGTTTGGTCATCATCGCTAATCCGGCCTTGGCGACGCAATAATCCCCGCGATTGACACTGGCGGTATACGCACTGATGCTGGAAATGGTGATAATGTTCCCTACGCGACCGTCAAGGCCCAAAGGGTTGGATTTCATGGCATTGGCGGCCAGTTGAGAAAGAAAATAGGGGCCTTTAAGATTCACATTGATAAGTTGGTCAAAGCTGGCTTCCGTGGCCTCCAGAATATCCATCCGCTGATCCGGGGCAATACCCGCGTTGTTTACCAGCATGTCCAGGCGGCCGAAATGCGCCAGAGTTTCCGTAACCAAGCGTTGCCGATCCGCGCTATTGCCAATATCCCCCCGCACGGCATACCCGTGCCCGCCGCGCTGCTTAATGTGTTCTACGGTTTCGTCTGCCGCCGCCACGCTTGACGCATAATTTACCACCACATTCCATCCGGCGGTGCCTAAAGCTGTAGCAATGGCTTTGCCGATGCCGCGTGATCCACCTGTAACCAAGGCTGTGCGGTTATTTCTGGCCATAAGGTGTTGTCACTCCGCTGTATTAAAGCTGGTGCTTATTCTTCAATTCTGCCAAGGCGGCTTCAACTTCGCGCAGCCGCTTAACAATATCCGGAAGCTGCATAAAATTCAGATACACCCGGCGCGCATGTTTGAGATCCATTGAAGGCGTGCCGCCGATATCTTTGTTGGGCGCGATATCCTGTGCAATACCCGATTGCGCCGCGGCCCTTACCATGTCCCCGATGTGCAAATGGCCCGCCACCCCGACCTGTCCCGCCAGTACCACATGATGGCCGGTGCTGGCCGAGCCGGCAATGCCAACTTGGCTTACCAGCAGGTTGTGCTCCCCGATGCGGCAGTTATGCCCGATCACGACACTGTTGCCCAGTTTCGTGCCGGCACGAATCAGTGTGCTTTCCATTGCGGCACGCTCAATAACCGTGTTGCTGCCCACCTCCACATCATCCCCCAGCACAACATTACCAATCTGTGGAATTTTGTTGTGAATGCCCTGGTGTGTGGCAAAACCGTAACCATCACATCCCACAACCGCACCGGCCTGCAGAATCACCCGATCTCCCAGTACGCACTGGTCGTAAACGACGGATGAGGGATACATAATGCACTCACGACCGATGCGTGCACCGGACATAATGGCAACATGTGAATATATATTGGTGTTCTCTCCGATTTCCGCATTTTCCCCGATTACCGCGAAAGGATGGATATTAACCCCTTGTCCAATCCGGGCGGATTTGGCCACCACCGCCAGAGGCGATATGCCGATCTGCGGATGCACACGGAAGCCGTGCAGCAAAACCAGAATTTGCCGAAAGCTGTAGTAAGGATCCTCGGTCTGAATTAACGCGGGTTCCCGGTTGTCAGTACGCTGCATAGTTAGGGTATCTTTTCCCACCACCACACACCCCGCCTGCGTTGTGTTGAGATGGGCCGCATATTTATGATTGGATAGAAAACTGATGTCCTGAGGACCGGCCGAGGATAAGCCATTGCAGCGTGTAATCTGCCGGTCTTTATCACCGATGACCGTGCCCCCAACATGGGCGGCCAATTCTGCAACCGTGCGGGGGGTGGGGGGTAGTTCCGTTATCACACAATCCTGCCTTTCAAGCATTGCAGAAGCCTACGGCCAAAGCAACAGTGTTGTCAAACCGGCCCCACCGCAGGCACGCATGCGCCCCACGGCATAAATTTGCTTGGCACCCTGTGGCTGAAGCGGTAGAATTTCGCTGCGAAAGCAACGCGAATTTTTTCCAGGCG
>JAJZGH010000302.1 GCA_021798635.1 Planctomycetota bacterium
GGCTCGGTAATCATGCCCACCGCCGCAGTAGCGATTCCAACTTCGCGGCGAATTGTCTCGGCAAACGGCACCTGAAACCCGGGGCCGACAGGAATCTGGGCCTTGGGCACCATCGCCCCGCTGGAACAATCAATTAAGTCCACCTCGGCAGCCTTAAGTTTTCTGGATAGCGCGACAGAATCTTCCAGTGTCCAGCCGCCCGGAACCCAATCAACGCAACTCAATCGCACCGCCAGCGGCAGCCGCTGCGGCCAAACTTTGTGAACAGCCTCAATGGTTTCCATCAACATACGTATACGGTTATCAAAGGTTCCGCCGTAGGCATCCGTGCGCTTATTGGCCAGCGGCGATAAAAATTCATTGATCAAATATCCGTGGGCACCGTGCAGTTCCAGCAGTTCATAACCGGCGGTATGGGCACGCACCGCCGCCGCTGCAAACGCCGCTTGAACAGCCTGTATTTCCGCAACGCTCAATTCATGCGGCATGGGAGATTTGTCGTCAAATGGTAAGGGGGATGGTGCCAACACCGTCCAGCCGCCCTCCGCGGGCGACAGGGCTTTTCCCGGGACCGGCACGGAAAAGAGCCTCGCTGTGGACGCCTTGCGACCCGCGTGCGCCAGTTGAATGCCCGGCGTTCCGCCATAGCGTTTAATAAAATCGGTGATCTTGGCCAGCGGCTCAATCTGCCCGTCATGCCAAAGCCCCGCGTCGTGCGGACTAATCCGCCCCTCCGGTGTCACCGCTGTGGCCTCCGCCACAATTAATCCCCACCCGCCCACCGCACGCGAACCCAAATGCACCAGATGCCAGTCCGTGGCACTGCCGTCCTCCGAAGAATACATGCACATCGGCGAAACGCCCAGCCGATTCCGAATCGTGACATCCCGCAATTTCAATGAATCAAAAAGATCAGGCATTCATGTAACTCCAAAAATCAGTATGCGCCAGGTGCCACGGCAATTATTATCTAACAATCCCCACGCCCCAGCATCAGGTTAGAGAAGTATAGAGAGCACCTCGCCAGTAAATCAAGCCGCCCACGCCGGGACAGGGAACAATGAGCAAGGATCAATGATCAACGAACCGACCACTGGGACTTCCAAATTTTTGATCCGTGGTTATTGGTCGCTGAACAGATGCGCTGAGGCACCGTTGCCCGAAACCAAGTGCCGAAATCAGGCTGCGGTTTAGCTGATCGAGAATTGTTCTTTACGTCCATAACGCCCTTCTGCATGTGATCCCTTCGGCCGTAAGATTATTGTACTGCCGTCTTAACGCTTTCGGTATTCCTCGATCCATTCCCGCAGCATCGCCAGCCAGCCGCTTTTGAGCAATCTTCAGGGCCGTCCGCTCCGCAACAGTTATCAAACAGCGTTATCAAGAATGCGTATAAAACTCTCGGAGCAAGAAAATCCAACATCTATCCGCGTAATCCGCGTAATCCGCGGTTTTTTTACGGTATGTCCCACTTGGCAGCCAAGGAGAACGAATTTGACTCCATACCCAATCTGAAAAAAAGGTACCTGACACCTTTATTTCGGGGTGGAGCAGGTGGGTTATGCGTGATAGGCCATTTTTATTCACATAATACACATTATATTCGTTTATGCGATTAAATCGCTATTGATTGAGAAATATTATACATGTTGAAACTATTAACAATTTGGTTCGTTTGGCTGGTCAGACGGGTTGATGAACCGGTGGCGCGTGCTGCGGAGAACTCGTTTGGGCCGGATGTAGTTAAGGAGATACTTATGTTCTGGCAAAATTCAGTTCGGTGTCTGGGTGGCAAAGCGGCGGGATTGAAACTTGGCTTGCTGGCGGGTGCGACCGTGGCCATGTTCGCTGCGGCAGCGCCGGCGCATGCGGGTGTGCGGATTGCCTTCGGATTTTCAATACCCTTCTATGCACCGGTTCCAGTCTTTGTACAACCGCAGCCCATTTACTATACGCCGCAGGCTGTCAACTATCCGCCGGTTTATGCACCACTTCCGGCACCGGCGATGTGCCCCCCTCCGCAGCCGCTGTATTATTCGCCGCCGGCATATTGCCCGCCGCCTGTTGTGTATCAGGCACCGCGTCCCGTTTTTTATCATCCGATTTATCGGCCACGGGCCGTATGGCCTGATCGCGTGGGCACCTGGCGGCGACCTGATCGCGATGATCACGCCTGGTTCCGCGGCAATCGTGATGGACGGCGAGATTTTGCACAGCGCCGCGAATGGCATTAGATAGTAGTTTTTTACGGGAACCGGCTCGCTGAATTGTGTTCGGCGGGTCGGTTATTTTTGTATCCGTTGGCGGAGCTTCAGGCAGGCTGGGAAGCCCGCACCACAATGCCGGGGCATCCTCCGAAACGCAACTTTCAATGCGGCGCTCCGTTGCCGGACCCGCAATCGCTACACTCATACACAGCCGCTTATTTTTTCATGGATTGTACAACGCGCTGGGCTTGCGTGGCGATGTCGCCCTGCATGCCGCCGAGGTGGCGGACTAGGGCGCGTACGCCTTTTTTTTGTGCGGCATTACCGGCGTGTTGCAACTGATTGTTGAGATACGACGAATCGGCATTCACCTGCAATTGCAGGAGCTTAAGCAACTTTAACTGAGCCGCCGGCGGCATAAGTTGCTGCTTGCCGCCGCCACCTCCCCCGCCGCCGCCTCCGCCCCCTTTTTTCGGATTCTGCTGCTGTTTAAGCGCGTCGATAATATCTTTAATTTTCGCTATCGCTGAAGTTTGTTCATCCAGCACACCTTGATTGGCAGTAGCACCCGCCAGAATATTGGCTGCACTGCGCATATCGTCGATGATCTTACCATTGAGCCACGCCAACAGCGGTGCCGGACCGGATTCCACCTGACCTAACGCGGCAAGCTCAGCCATCAGCAACTGCTGGGCGCGGGCAATGCCAATGGCCTGCAACTGCTGCGGTCGATTTAATATTCCCTGTGCCACCCGGGCTTCACGCAGGGCGCCGGTTTGTTCCAACAATGATTCCTGGGCCTTAAGCAGCAATTGATATTGCTTTTTCAAACTGGCGATCTGATTCTGCCGTTGTTTGTTCTGAACTTTTTTGAGTTGTTTTTGCAGCAACGCCAGTGCCCGCCGCAAATGATGCAAAGCACTGTTTTGATACTTTAACGCGTGCGGCTGATGGTCGCGCAGCAACGATCCAGTCGCCTGCCCCATATTTCCGCCCGCGGTGTGCAACAGTGCCGCCACCCGCCCCGATTGATCCACCTGATCCGCCTGCGGCGTGGCCGCGAGCGTATCAAGTTGCAGGCGACTTTCCCGATTAGCGCTGGGGGCCAGAGCGGCCTGAGGCGCTTTATTTCCAGCTTGGGTGGTGGCGACAATCAATGCTTTTTGACGAAGGATTAACTGGGCCACAATATTGATCATGTCGCGCAGTTGCCTGGCAAGCTGCCGCAGGGATTTATTGCGTGCGCTCTTCAAGGCTTTGAGCATATCGCTTAACGCCTTATGCGCCTGGGCCTGCCCCGCAGAACCGGACTGCATCTGATTTTTGTTGATGGCACCGGCGGCCAACTGCATGGCCGAACTGACGGCCTGCTGTTGTGCAATTTTCGCCGCACTGGCCAGCGCCGCCGCCAACGCGGGATTGCTTTTTTGCAAAGCCTGCGCCGCCTGCTGGAGCTTATCCGCAAGTTTCGCGGCCTTACCGGCCAGAGTATTTTGCTTCTGCGCCAGATGCTGCAACGCCTTTTGTAACGCGGGCGGAAGTTGATTCATATCCATGCCGATCGTTTTGCCGGCCAGCGCCTTGAGTTGATTCTGCAGCAACTGCTGGTGATGCAGCATGTTGCGGGTTTTGGCCAGCAGAGAGTCAAACTCACCCTGTGCGCCCAATTGGTTCAACAGGTTGCGCATGGTCCGCATGGCCTGATTTTGTGCCGCATGTGCGCGTGCGAGTTGCTGAGCCGCTTTGGCCCCGGCATTTTGCCGGGCCAGCGTATCGCCACGCGTTAAACGTGCCGCCGCCGCAGGCATGGTGAGCTTACCCACCTGCCCCATTTTACTTGCGGCCAACAGGGCCAATTTACCGGCGGTGGATTGATCAAGTTTATTGCGCCGGGCAATGCGGTTGATATGCCCCAGCGTCCGTGTGATCTGATCGGCCCGTGCCGCCTGATCAGCCTGTTGCGTAGCAAGATCAGATAGCGCGGTTTGCTGTTGCGCGGTGGCTTTTCCGGTACTTTTAATAGATTGGTCAATGGCCGCAGTTTGAGCGGCAGTATTTTGCTGCCGCACCAGCAACGCTTTAATAGCCCGTCGCACGCTTTGCAGGTCCGCGGTTATCTCAGCGGCAATTTCCTGGCGTGCCCGGATCATAACCAGCAGGCGGGCGGATTTTACCAGCGGATGGTGTTGGATGGCTCCGTTGGGTAATGTTTTCTGATAATTATCGCCAGCCAGGGCCGTGAGTTCCACGGTGTCTCCCGGAACCAGATGCAGTTTCGCAGGCGACCAGGGCAGCGTGCTACTGCCCTGCTGCAAGCGGGTCTGTGCATCATAGGCCAGGGTTTGCCAGGCCAGCGGCGTACGGAAAGCAGGCGTGGTGCGGCCTTTGATATCACTGACTGTCCCATTTAAAAAAAGCCTGGTCAGCCCCAGATCATCACTGCCTTGGATGGTCAGGTGAAATGAGCCGTCGGCAGTGAGTTCAACGGAATGTTGGGGATGTGCAATAACCACACTGGGCAGCGAATCCGGAATGACGGTTAACTGGATCGCTCCGCCTCGGCGATTACCCAAACCGGAATGACTGATGATCCGCAGCCGGCCGGAGATGGATTTTTCAGCCAGCCATTGAATGGTCAGTGCCTTGGCCTTCTGGCGGATCGTATGGGCGTGCAAGGTGATGGGTGTATTGCTAACGGCATTAACCAAAGCAAAAGCTGCCATCGCGGAATCGGATTGCAGCGGCTGATCTGCGGTGATGGTCAGGGTGATCATGGATCCACGAATGACCCGGACCTGATGATTGAGCACATTGACATTAAAAGTAGGAGCTTTTTTGGCATAATCCGGCGGGGCGATGCGGGCCGTCATAGCCATAATGCGCGGGCGCGGCATCAAATGAATCGTCAGCCAAGGTTCGCGATGATCATCA
>JAJZGH010000303.1 GCA_021798635.1 Planctomycetota bacterium
CACGACCATTCGCTTTCTTGCCGCATTATGCGCTGCCGGTGAGGGGCGTTACGTGCTCGATGGCGTGGAACGTATGCGACAGCGTCCCATTGGTGAACTCCTTGAGGCGCTCCGAGCCGTCGGTGCCGGTGCTGATTACGCCGGCCAACCGGGCTACCCGCCGGTTCGGGTGGGCGGCGGCATTTCCGGCGGTACATGCCGTTTCGCCGCCAGCCAAAGCAGTCAATACATCTCGGCCATCCTCATGGCCGCGCCCCTGGCCCGGAATGCGGTGAATGTGGAATTAATCGGTCCAGTCACCAGCGAGCCGTATGTTCGCATGACACTGGCAATGATGCAGCAGTTTGGCATCACCTGCCGCACGGTTCGCACTGCGGACAATTCCGCCGCGAATCGGGTCATTCATATTCCCCACGGCGGCGGCTACAAGGGCCGGCCCTACGCCATTGAACCCGACGCCAGCAATGCCAGCTATTTTCTCGCCGCCGCCGCAATATGTCCCGGAGCACAAGTGATCATCCGCGGCTTAGGCCGCGATTCTCTGCAGGGGGATGTTCTGTTTGCTGATGTATTGCGGCAAATGGGGGCTAATATGATGATGGAAGCCGATACCATTCATCTGGGCGGATGCCGCAATCTCACCGGCATTACCGTCAATATGAATGGGATTCCGGATATGGTTCAAACTCTGGCTGTGGTGGCTTTGTTTGCCCAAGGTCCCACACGAATCGTCAACGTGGGAAATTTGCGGGTAAAGGAAACAGATCGCCTGGCCGCTCTGGAAAAAGAACTCACCAAACTTGGTGCTGTGGTGGCCACCACTGTGGATAGTATTGTCATTGATCCGCCAACCAAACCGCACGGTGCCCGCATTTGCACGTATGATGATCACCGCATGGCCATGGCCTTTGCGGTTGCCGGCACGCGCATCGCGGGTGTGGAAATTGAAAATCCGCTTTGCGCAGCCAAGACCTATCCGGAATTTTTCCAGGACTTTCAGGCCTGTATTACAGCCCGTAGTGCTTAGCGCTCCAGCCCTTAATGCGGCCCCGGCTGGGCTTGCGGCCATGATTGGCGGCCTTGCCGGCCCAACGTAACTTATGATTTCTTTTTCTGCGTGCCATGTTTCGATCCTTAAGCCTATCAACCGTCCATTAACAAATTCAAAGCTCCGCAGTATACCCCGGACGCCAAAAAACCGCAAAAGCCCGCATAAGTCGGAAAAAGCCGCTTTCCCTATCTTGCCGTGGGCCGCCGCTGGGGATACTGTGGCGGGCATGTCGAATCGCCGATGGTTTAAATTGAACGGCCTTTTTGGCGTCATTCTCTGCACGTTGTTTCTGGCCCCAGTGCCGGCGCTGCGTGCCATGGCACCATCGGGCCAGGTGCGCGTGGCCTTAGACGGCGGTCTGGTTCCGCAAATAAATTACTGGGCGACACTGCGGCTCATACTGCCACCGCTTTCGGGCGGCGATATCACAGTGGAAATACAGGACCTTCGCGGCGGCCCGACTGTGCGCCGCCACCTGGCAGTGTATCGCCGGCATATTCTTATGCCGCTGCCCTATGTTGCCGGCTCGGGTGGGTTGGGCGGCGCGTGGCCGGTGGCTGTCAAGCTTTTTCGTTCCGGGAAGCTCTTGCGGGCGATGCGCGCTCAGGTGGACATGCCTTTAGCACATGCCGAAGATGCAATCCCTGTCGCCGTTCCCAGAGCCATGCGGTCACAAATTGCCGCCTTGGCCTTAGCGTTGGGCAAGCCGATAACACCGGTGTCATTTTCCCTACGGCAGTTGGCCGCTTCGCCGGTGATCAATGTTGCATCGTGCCGATGGTTATTGCTCAATGGAACGACCGCACAGCAGCTTTCGCACCGGCGGATAATGGCCCTATTGAGTCTGGGAATGCGTCTGGTCTATATCGGCGGGGGGCGGAGCAAACTTTTGCCGGCGGCCGCTTGGAGTCCCACCGGAAAATCCGCTAACGGTTTGGCGATCTGGAAAACGCTGCGGCTTAATGGCTTTTCCCATGGCCCGCCGGTGGTTGTCCCACATCTTTCCCGTATGCGCCTGCCGCCACTGCATGCCCCGGGGTCCTGGGAAATGGTCGCATGGGCCATCGGTCCGGTCACCATGCTCATGGTGATTCTGCTGCGCTGGGCGGTGCCACGAGGATGGTATTTTATATTCAGCATTGCTATCGGCGTGGCGTTGCTTTCGGCTGCTTCCATTTTCTATCTGACAGCCACCACCCACCCAGCCCAAAGTGCGCTTCAATGGCAGACTGATTTTCCGACTGCACCCGTGCGCATAAGCACGACCATCCGAATAAATCGGGCGTTGCACGGATCGTCTTGGATAGCGCCTCATACGCGAGGCATCACGCTGCCGCTGGCGTGGTCGGCGCGGGCGTGGTTTGCCTTCAATGGGGTTATCAGGTTGCAGCGCAACACGTCTGCGTTGGCCTATTCCATGACGCGGCACGTTACCATTCTGGCCTGCCAAACCCGTGCTACGGTGAACTCTACGTTTCCGCGCGGCGGTTTAATGCCGTCCACCGGGTCTTCGGCGGCACCGACATCCGGGTTCCCAGTTGGTTACAGTGCGTTATATGCACAGGGGCAGATTTTTCTTTCCGCACATCCACACCACGGCCGGGACTTTTATAATTGGCTGGATCGCCAACCGCCCAAGGTACAATCTACGCTGCGCCTGTGGCTGTTGCTGCAATTTAATCCACATCGGCGTTATGCGCTATTTACCACCGCGAACCGCTTGCGCGTGACGCCCTTGCCGGATTCCCCGCACTGATAACTCTTTTACAAACCCGCTAAGCGCACATCCTGCTGATCCAGGCAATGCCTTACCTGATCCACATGATCGCCCGTGAGTTGTTTCAACGCTTCCAGATATTTTTTACGCGTTTGCTGCACCACATCCGCCGGCAAGGTAGGGCCGGGCGGGCGTTTATTCCAAGTTAATGTTTCCAGATAATTTCTTACGTATTGCTTATCAAAGCTCATCTGTTCCAGCCCCGGCTTGTAATCCACCAGGGGCCAGAAGCGGGAACTATCCGGCGTGAGGACTTCATCAATAAGAATGGGGCGTCCGGTTTTCGCATCCAGGCCGAATTCAAATTTGGTGTCCGCCACAATCATCCCGTGCAGGCGCGCCGCCTCTGCGGCAATATTGTAGAGCTTGATGGATGTGTCACGTAATTCCGTCATCACGCCGCGCCCGACTTTATCGCACGCCTGATCAAACGTGATGCTTTCATCGTGACCCTTTTCGGCCTTGGTGGTGGGCGTGAAAATGGGGGTGGGCAATTGCTGCGACAGCATCAATCCGTGCGGCAATTTTATGCCGCAGATAGCCCCGGTTTTCTGATATTCTTTCCAACCGCCGCCGGCAATATAACCGCGCACCACGCACTCAATGGGTATCACGGCAGTTTTACGCACCAGCACCGTTCGCCCGGCCAATTGGGCACGAAAGGGCCTTAGCGCCGCGGGAAATTCCGCCGGACGTGTGGCCAACAGATGGTGCTTAATGTGCGGAGCGAAAAGTGTGAACCAGAAATTGCTTAATGCCGTGAGAATAATTCCCTTTTCCGGTATGGGCGTGGGCAAAATGACATCAAAAGCGCTGATGCGATCAGTAGCCACAATCAATAATTGCGTGCCCAGATCATAAACATCGCGCACCTTGCCGCGCCGTAACGGAAAACCGGGAATTTGTGTTTCTATAACCGTAGCCAAAATACTCTTCTGCCTTTCCAAAGCCTTGAATTGCGGTAGTTTAAGGATTCGCGGCCGCTACGCAATAGCACCTGATTAGAGAAGAGAAAGTAGAGAGTTGAAAGTAGTGTTGTCCTTGTGAGGTTCACGATCATCGAGATCGTGAACCTCGGCGAGGGGGTTTTCGAACAGGTCATCGTCCCGACGTGCTTCTTCTTTATTCGGCGGGAGGCACCGGGCAGCAATGTGGTCACCCTAAGAGACGTATCCCAGGGCAGCAGGTTTACGGGGCGATTTCACCAGGAACGGCCACAACGCGTCCCCCAGAAAGCGTTTGCGAACGCACCAGACCACGCCTTCGCCGAGGAGCATGAGCAACTCGGCAGATCACAATCATTCTTAGAAGACATTATCGAGTTCAGGGACGCCGGAATTAACTATCAGCGCGTCAACGTCGGCATGGAAGAGAAGGGTAAGTCAGACCTCGGCCAACGGCTGCTCTACGAGGGTAGGAAACAGAGCCCGGCGGACGTGGAATTCTGGAAGGGCGAAGACATCAACAGGTACTTCATCGCGCCCAGCACGGGCCGATTTGTCTGCGTCGGAACCGCCTCGCGGCTTCGCCGCAACGAGCGCGTGGTTCTGAACCACAAGTTTTTTGGAATAACACCAAAGCTGATCTGGCGGCAGACGGCCCCTCACCTGACCGCAGCACTCGACGAAAGGGGAATTTGGTTCGGGAGAAGCATACAGGCCGGTGTCATAAAAACTCCGAAGCGCTACCTTGACTACCGCTTCATCTGCGGCGTCCTCAACAGCACCTACCTGCGGTATAAATACGATCGCCTGGTCAAGGAATCCGGAAGGGTCTTTCCACAGGTAAAGTGGGCGAAAATACGCCGGCTCGCCATTCCTGACATCCCCGAAGACGAACAGCAGGCAATAATCAATCTCGTGGACCACATCCTCGCGGCTAAGGCGGCAGACGCCGCCGCGGACACCAGCGCGTTGGACCGCGAAATCGACCAGATCGTTTACAATCTCTATGGCCTGACGCCAGAGGAAATTGCGATCGTGGAGGGGGCAACGGTGCCGCAAGCGAAATCCAAAAAGCACCGCGGGCGCGGGGAACCAAGCGTTTGAGCGTTGATCCCGTCCGATTCCGTCGAAGGAGGTGAACTGGAAAATGCGAGGATAAAGCTTATGGCAGAGGACGTAAAACACGCTCAAACCAATGCAGCGCGGCCGCCGCTTCTTCCCGGTAGTACTGACAAATCAAGGGAGTCGGCCGCGGATGGGCCGAAGGACTCGCCGGAAACCATCTCACAGATCATACACGCCCTGGCGGATCGTGCCGACCCGCTTGTCAAGATTA
>JAJZGH010000304.1 GCA_021798635.1 Planctomycetota bacterium
GGCACACAGTTTTTCCGCATTGGCCTGCTGATGATGATCTTTATGGAAGGGATACGGCATAAGAATTGCCGGCACACCCAGGCATGACAATTCCGCGCATGTACCGGCACCGGCACGTGCAATGGCCAAATCCGCCAGAGACCATACTGCGGCCATGTCATCGCAATAATCCAGAATTTTCCAGTGAATCTGCGGTCGACGGGCGGCCATAGCCTGCATCTCCGCGGCGTGATCCAATCCGGTGAGATGCAGAATTTGCCAGCGTGATTCGCCCGCACCATTCAACAGATGTTTTATTTCAGGATCGCTTAGTAATAGCGCCACCGCATGGTTGATGGTTTGGGCACCAAGCGATGCGCCGGTAACCACCAGGGTTTTTCGGTTTGGATCCAAAGCGAGTTTTTCCGCTGCTACGACACGGTTCATCCGCACCAGCGAGGCCCGGACGGGACAGCCTGCAACCCGTATGCGATCCGCATATTTCTCCGCCGATTTTCCCATGGGCCATTGGGAAAAAATAATATCAGCCCGTCCCATTAAAAAGCGATTCGCCCGCCCGGCCAGCGCATCGGGATTCAACAAACCAACGGGAATATTTCTTTTGGCAGCCTCATACGCAGCGGGACCTGCTGCATACCCCCCTAATGCCAGTACGGCGGCAACCTGATGGCAGTCAAAAAAATCCCGCCAGTAGCCGCAGGACTTGTGCCAGGCGGAATAAAACGCCGGCCATTTCAGCGGATTTGAGGAAAAGGGTTTAACCGCCTGCGGAATATAATCTGCACCAGCCGCACCAAGCAGCCGCTGATCAATTTTGCGGGGCGTGGCAGCCCAGGCAACTTTAATTTCAGGGTCGGTGGAGGAACGCAATTGGTCCAATTGCTGGGCCACGGCAAGTCCCGGATACAAATGCCCGCCGGTGCCGCCGCCCGCCATAATCAAGTAAACGGGAACATTGCGCGGCCGGGCCGGTAAGTCAGACGTTACCCCTGCAATCTCCCCTGCCGGGACTGCCGCATGATTATCGGGAACTGAAAGAATCATGATGCACCCGCCCCGGCGGGTTCTTTTTCCGCCAAGTTAAGCCCCAGAGGCGGGCGGTGCACGGAACTTTCGGTGGGCTTGTGCGACGAACTTTCCAGCCGATTCACGCGCTCCACGCTCATCACCAGACCGATGGCTCCGGCGGTAAGAATCCAGCCGGTGCCGCCGGAAGAAATCAGCGGCAGCGCGATGCCTTTGGTAGGCACGGTAACTGTTACTACTGCGATATTCATCGCCGCCTGCAACCCGATCATGGCGGTGCAGCCGAAGGCAATAAGTTTGCCAAATAAATCCCGTGATCTCCGCCCGGCCTGCCAGCCGGAAAACAGCAGCGTGAGATATAATACAATCACCATCATGCAGCCGAAAAAGCCGAGTTCCTCAGCGATCAGGCTGAAAATAAAATCGGTATTATCTTCCGGCAGATAGCCCATTTTCTGGATGCCGTCACCCAAGCCGCGGCCCCAGAATCCCCCACTGGCAAAGGATAACAGCGATTGAATCGGATTGTACCCGGCACCTTTCGGGTCCAGGTGTGGATGCATGAAAATCAGCAGGCGTTCGCGGCGATAGGGTACATGCCACACCGCGAAATAAAGTACCACCAGCGCCGGCGGCAGAAGCATGGCAATGTGCCACCAGCGGCACCCGCACATTAACATCAGAAGAACCGCGATGCCGGCCACCAGAGCGGCGGTACCGAAATCCTCTTTTAAGATCAAGGCACTGGTTGCTCCCACCACGACCATCAGGGGGACAAAGCCCTTCCAGAAATTGCGAATCTGTTCACCGCGATGCACCGCATAGGCGCTGATAAACAGCACCAGCGACCATTTGGCGAGTTCCGAAGGTTCAAAGCTTAACGCATGAGAGCCGATGCGTAACATCAGCCAGCGTTTGGCACCGTTTATATCCGTGCCCAGGCGAGTCAGCACCAAGGCCAGACATATTAAGCTGATGACCACCAGCGCCGCCGGGGCTGAGCGCGTCAAGCTGCGCCCGATGAATCGGCGATAGTCCAGTCGCCATAAAAACACCAGCAACGCCATGGCCAGAACGGCGTGAACGGCCTCGGCATTCAGAAACAGACGCACGAAAGAATCATGAACCACATGGCCGATTCGGGCGTCGGCACTTTGCGTCATTAGCAGCCCCACGCCCAGGAGAGCCATACAAACGGCGAGCATGAGTTGGTCATAAGTTAATGACACCGGGCTTAGCTGCACGGAAAATCGTCGAGGAGATGGCATGGCTGAAATATCGGTCGCCGCCGGTGCTGAATCCGGCCGACCCTTGGCCCAGGTCACGCGGGTTGGCCAATTGATTAAATTGCGGAAGCCGGCCATCACCCCACCCCCCTGCCCACGAAAACACCAGCGGCAGCGTTGCCCGCCGGGTTGCATGAATCAGAAAACAGATAGTGTTGTAACACTTTCACGCCGCAGCCAATTCCATGCCGCCAATTCAGAAACATCCGTGTTGCCCGCCACCTGGAACGCCCAGCACGCGGGAGTTAGCCCGAACCGATCGCTTAAAGACCGATAAGCGAACATAGTATAATCATATTTTCGTTGTTTGCCGCGCTGGAGCATCAGTTTTTCTTTTATTTTTTCTTTGCGTGACGCGACAACGGCATTTTCCATGAAAGCGACGGCCGCCTTTTATGACATGGACAGTGGATGCCAATTACTGGAAGCAAATTACTGGATGCAAATTATTGCTGCTTGGATTATGCTTACGCAAACAGGGGTAAGCGTTGCGAAACTGCCGATGCCTGAACACCATGGATCTTTTCAGGACGCTACCTCGGCAGCGAGAACGATTTAGCCCCCACGGTCATAGGAGAAACGGATGATGCGTATGGTTTTTATGCGGGTCGCAGTGGTTTTCAGTGCCCTGGCGGCATTAACTTTCGCGGGCACCAATTTTTCCCGTGCGGGCAACGCCGGGGAATATATTCCCACGGGCCTGACGGCAGCGCAAGTGGATTCGCAAGCCGACGCCCTGCTTGCCAAGCTGACGCTTAAAGAAAAAATTCATCTTCTGGCCGGCAATGGCAGTATGTGCACGCGACAGGTCCCCGAACTGGGAATTCCCCGCTTAAATATGAGCGACGCTTCCCAGGGCGTACGCGTTTATGGCCCCTCGACGGCGTATCCGGCATCCGTATGCCTTGCGGCTACGTGGGATCCGAAACTGGCCGGACAAGAGGGCCGGGCTATCGGCTCCGATGCGCTGGCGCGCGGCGTAAACATCATCCTCGGCCCCGGCATTAACCTCATGCGTGAACCGCAGGACGGACGTAATTTTGAATTTGTCGGAGAAGATCCCTATCTGGCGGGGCAACTGATTGCGCCTTGGATTCGGGGTATGCAATCAGTCGGGGTTGTGGCCTGTGCCAAACATTTTGCCGGCAATGAGCAGGAAACGCACCGTATGTCGATTGACTGTATTATCAGTCGTCGGGCCTTGGAAGAAATTTACCTGCCGCCGTTTCGTGCTGCCGTGCGGCAGGGACACGTCTGGACCATCATGGCGGCTTACAATCAGCTTAACGGTTATCATTGCACCGCCAGCCACTATCTGTTGACCGATGTGCTGCGCCACCAATGGGGATTTAAGGGCGTCCTGATGTCCGACTGGGGTGCCACGCATGATACCGTTGGCCCGATGGCCGCCGGTTTGGATTTGGAAATGCCGGATAATTACTATTACAATCATCGTACCATCCTGCCGCTGATTAAAAGCAAGCAGATCACGGTGCATGAAATTAATACGCATGTCCGCAGATTGCTGCGTATGATGATCGCCATGGGCTTCACAAAAAAGCGCGTAGAGGATCAAAGCATTCCGTTGAATAACCCGAAAAGTGCGGCTACCGCTTTTAAGGTGGCTGCGGAAGGTACCGTGCTGCTGAAAAACAAAGGCGGGATTCTTCCCCTGCATCGCTCGCAGCTTCATACCATCGCCGTCATCGGCCCGATGGCGACTCCGGCGATCTGGACGGGCGGCGGCAGCGGATACGCCCCATCGATTATCAATCCGGTAAGCATGTTGTCCGCTATTCGTCATGCAGCCGCCGGATCGGCCATTAAAGTTATTCACATTTCGTTTAACAAAAAACTGGCACGTTTCTGGGGCTTGGGGGAGTATAAAACCCCGCAGGGTAAGCCCGGCCTGAAGGCCGAATATTTCGCTAACGACCGTCTTGCCGGCACACCGGTCATGACTCGTACCGACCAGCGCATCGCGTTTAACTGGGGACAGTTTTATCCGGTGGAAACGCTCAACCGTCATTTTTCCGTCCGCTGGACGGGAACCATTACCGCAAAAGCCGGAGGCACCTATCTTTTTGAAGCGGCCGCCGCCGATCCATGTCGGGTTTATCTCAATGGAAAGCGCATTATCAAAATAGGCCGCTGGCAAAACGCATTCACCCAGAAGCTTAAGGGTATTACCCTTGCCGCCGGAAAAACCTATCGCCTGCGTGTGGAATATTTTGGTTCGCACTGGAATGCGGAAATGGAGTTTGGTTATGTACCCGAGGGTAATAATCTGCTGACCGCCGCACAGAAACAAATTATCAAAAATGCCGACGTGGTCATCGCCTGCATGGGGTATGGCCCCAGCCGGGAACATGAAGGAGCGGATCATACGTATCATCTCTGGGCACCGCAGGATCAGTACCTGCGCGAAGCCGCGGGCATCAACCCCCACACCATTGTGGTACTCAATGCCGGAGCCGATGTCGCCATGGCGCCCTGGATTCACCGTGTCGCCGGCCTGATAGACGCGTGGTACCCCGGCGAAAATGGAAATACCGCGGTGGCCGATATTATATTTGGCAAAATTGATCCAAGCGGTCGTCTGCCGGACAGTTTTGCCAAGCATTGGCGGGACGATGCCGCGTATGGCCACTTTCCGGGCCATGATGGACAAGTGCTGTTCAATGAAGGCATTTATGTGGGCTACCGCTGGTTTGACAAACGGCATATCCAGCCACGGTTCTGCTTTGGCGATGGGCTTTCGTACACCACATTTTCCTTTGGAGCGTTA
>JAJZGH010000305.1 GCA_021798635.1 Planctomycetota bacterium
AGCCGCTTCCATCGCCGCACCGCCGCACATGGCCGAGACGCCGGCAACGGCAAATTCCAGAAACCTGCGACGATCCAATCCTAAGCCGAAGGATTTTCGCGCGACATGTTTGGATTTTCTGGCATGATTTTTTTGCACGGTCACAGATTGCCTTTCGTTCCGGCACCATCTCCCCGCCTACTTCGCAGTTGCACTATTTTACCAGTCATGGCATAACACTCCAAAATTTCAATCACTGGTGGATTAACTTTAGAGTGTGGATTCCAGATGCTCGGCATTTTGCCGCGGTTGGCCTGCGTCCAAATTCCCTTGGCTAACCCGCTACCACAACGGCCTAGCGCCGGTGCCTATAAAACATCCCGCACACTGCGAATCTCAAGTCGCCGCTCAAATTCGCTTAAGGATATTCGCCTGGCAGGGCGCACTTCAATATCCATTTTTTTCCATGGAGCGACGTGGATAAAATTATCAGAGTATCGCGCATCAATATCCTTCAGATGACCCCACACCCATAACGCCGGTTTGCGGCTTTCAATCACAATTCGGAAAACATCTTCACCTGATCGTGACACGCTGTGACGTAATCCCGGCTCCGGCAAGTGAAGATCCTTGGGGGCGGAAAAAAAATAACATCCCTCAGACTGGATCTTCCCTTCCACACGCAAAGTACTCCAAATCAGCAGATCCCCTTTAGGCGGCGAGCCGTGATTATCCGGGTACCGCCATCGATCAAACACATGGCTGGACTGCGGAGGAATTGTAATCGTTTTTATACCCTGGTGCAGCAACTTGCCCTCTACATCCGTAACACGCCAATCCAGTTCACCGCCCACTGATTCCATGCGGTCACTAACCACCCATATTTCCACCTCTCCGGAATGAACACCCGTCGTGGCACTGACCAAAAGTGGCGCAAAGAACCGCTTGGACTCATACATGATTGCCTTCCAGCGATGGTACCAGTCAATCATCGACCAAGTCGGGGCAGGCCAACTGTCATTTAACTGCCATATTAGCGTAGCCATCGTCTCTGGCCTACTGCGCCTCCAGTGTTCCACGCCGTGACCAATAACGTAGGCCTGGGCAATCTGAGTCAGCCACAGAGCCTCGTTAAAATCCTTCGGAGGCGGACCAAAATAGCTGGCCACAGCGTGCATCATGTTATCAATTCCGAATCGGCCGAACGAACGCTCGTGATAGACCATGACCTTGCTGTCTATGCTCTCTCTGTCTGCCGGAACGGTATATGCATCGACTGTTGCCGGCTCCGGAAAGGACTGCATTCCAAATTCAGTGATAAAGCCATTCGCCTTTTGAAAACTCTTGGGGGGATTGGTGACATCCCAAGCTCCCCAATAGTGAATATCGTTGCTGCTGCCGGGATCACCACTGCCAAGCTCATAGTTCGCGCCTGGCAGTTCCTGCTGCACGATTCCTCCAATGGTATCGCGGAAGAGCTTGTTAAATCCATGGAACCAATAGATTTCATTATTTCCGCTCCAGAGCGCAATACATGGATGGTGCCGATTCAGCCGAACCTGCTCCTGTACTTCCAAGCGAACATTCTCCAACCAATGTGCATCAAAGACCGGATAAAAATGATTGGCAAATTTAAACTCGAAGATTACCAGCAAACCCAACTCATCGCAGGCATCAAATTGTGACTGGGGTTCGTAATAACCGCCGCCCCAGAAGCGCAGCAGATTAAAGTGGCAATCTCTGGCATCTTCCATGTAACTGCGAAGAATGTCCGGAGTAACACGCGAGGGAATGTTATCACCCGGTACCCAGTCCGCACCTTTGGCAAAAAATGGCACACCATTCACCTCCAGATGCACCGCCATCTTTTCACTTTTCGCGATGTATCGAATCGTTCTAATGCCTATGCGGCGCCGGGTTTTATCAATCACAGTCCCACGGGAATCCATAAGCTCAACAACAATCGTGTAGAGAGGTTGCGATCCCATTCCATTGGGCCACCACAAATGGGGGTCGGGAATTCTTAATTCTGCTGCGCCGCGACCATGTGGCAGGGTGAACACAGTATTGGTGACCGGCTGACCGTTGAACAAGACCGTAGCTTTGGCACTCAGAGCCGTGGGAACTCCTTCCGCAGCTAATGCGAGGTGCAGTTGAGCAAAACCCGAATGATCAAGGTTTTGATCCCACCGCAACTCCGCGATCCGACAGTCAAAACCGATAATTTCAATTGGCTTCCAGATTCCGCAAGTTAGCAGTGGCCTGCACCAATCCCAGCCCCACATGTACGGAGCCTTCCGTATCCATGCTTGAGGACTCTTTAGCCGGTTTATTAGTCCGCGTTCGTTTTTATATTCCGCAACCCTCGACGCCGCATAAGGAGACGTAGGCTGAAACTCAATTTCAACTACATTCTCACCGGACTTGATGCAATTTCTGACGTCGTACTCCCAGGTGCGGTACATATTGTCGGCCGAACCGATTTTCACACCGTTTACCCGGATGGTTGCTAAGGTATCAAGCCCGTGACACCGCAATTTGATGAACTTTCTGTGTAAGATCTCGGATTCCAGTGTGAAACTTCGCGTGTAGCGCCAAACTCTTTTGCCCACCCATTGGACTTTGCTATTGTTGTCGCGGAAATAGGGGTCTGGAATACGGTTTGCAGACAAAAGGTCTGTGAAAATATCGCCCGGAACCTTCGCGGGATATGATTCGCCGCCCGCTTCCCCCTCGTGCACGCGCCACGTCGAGCCGTCAAGACTTTGCACAATCATACCCGATGGCAAGTTACCATTATCGGTGCCGACCGCCCCGATGTCCGGTCCGTCAGCCAATACCACCGATGCCGCCGCACCTGCTGCGCCGTGCAGAAATAGCCGCCGTGAAATTTCGTGCACATCCATTGGTATCTCGGCCATCGTTCGTATCCTCCTGATAGGCAAAGCACGGATTACCTGAAAGCGTGCGGCGTCCCTGTAAAAATAACAATACGCATCAACCACGTAAACTAAGCAGGCTTGTACGTTTCATCCAACGCCAATTAAAGAGTGCTGACAAATCGTTTGTCGTATGGCCCATTTGCAACAACGGGGTTGCAGGTTGCTGCAAGGAAAGCTGTGAGTGAAAGGCAAGCGACAAATATTGCCACATTACCTCGCCTCCCTTTTCCATGCGGATGAATGTAGTTCACCAGGGGTCGCTCCGAGCCAATTAGAACCGACTCATGTGAGATCGCAAATCACATACCCCACATTCAGAAGCCCGTGGCCACATTGAGAACATGCAGGCCTCCAGCTTTGATCGGCTCGACATGTCCGTCCATGAACTCGGCGTTGGCGACCCCTGACGAGGGGGAATTCAAGGGCGTATTTGGGGCCGGGTTGAAGTGGCGATAACGCAGCCCTGTACCGCCCACATACGTACCAGTATCGTCATAGTTTCCGGCGATAGCTCCCACGTTTGGCTCAAAGAAATTTGGCGGAATCACAGTGGACATACTGACGCCGGCCGACGGTTGGTTGAAGCCCGTCCAATCAAAGGCGTAGAAAGATTCGGGAGACGCCGGACCTAAAGGTTGATTGCAATCGCCAATTCCGATTACCTCGGCAGGATTGGGAATATCAACATCCCGCTTTGGCGAGGAGTAGTACGGCGGCTGTATCCAGTTAAAGTGATAGGGGTTGACCCATACAAAAACATTGGGGTTGACGGAATAAGTCGTTGGAGATACATACGGCTCAGTAACCCACGGATTAGAATAGGGGACCATCTGGCTGGGACACGAAAATAATGGCATATATTTTGCGCGAAGTCCTTGATAAGAATAGCCATGCTGCATCGTGTTCCTTAAGCTCATCTTGTACGACAGGTATGCCACGCTTCCGGAACTGGCGGGAATGCCCATTTCCCATTCAAAGAGTTGGTCATTCCATGCGTATGCGAATTCATTTGGGGATGTCGGCTGTTGGTTGGAAAGCAGGAAGCCTTTATTGCTTGCGACATATTCATCCGCAAGTTGTCCCAATGATCGTAAATTAGATTCACACTGAATACTCAACCCCGACTGTCGGGCCATGGCCAGTGCCGGAAGCAAAAGCGATATCAGAAGTGCGATAATGGAAATTACAACCAATAACTCAACAAGTGTAAAACCACGAAATTTCATTTTTATACCCTTTCGATACACGGTTTGGCATCGAGGCGGGAGGTTGGATCACTGAATAGCCCAACCTCCCATGCACTCGATTGCAAAGTCACCTTTTCAGGCAACGCGACGACGCTTTAGCAGCAACAGGCCGATTCCAGCACCAACTGCCATTAAACCAATGGTTGCCGGCTCAGGAACGGGCGTCACGCCGACGATTTGCACTCCGTTAAATACCCCTTCACCGGCACCACCGGTAAAGGAAACCTGCAATGCGCCAGCTCCATTCGCCGTAGCATCGAAAATTGTATAGTTGTTATTCGTGGAGTTGTTATAAAAAATTCCCGATGAACTGCCTCCGTCCACGGTGTTGTTGAATTGGCCCGCGGCGGGAGCCCCGGTTCCGGTCGTGATGGAAAATGTTGTTATATCGCTGTTATAACCGGCGTTTTGCCCATAAATATACAGAGTATAGTTCCCGCTATCTGCTAAGCCTGTGAGGGTAACGGTTCCGGTGTTGTTGCTTGATGCGATCAGGGTTCCGCCTAATAACGCGTTGGCCGGGCTGGTAGGGTCGCCGTATGTGCTCGTGGCGGTGAAACTCACTCCAACATTGGTTGGCAAGTTGTCCGCCGTGACCAAGTTGCTTAGCGTGCCGCTTGTGGCGTTCGCCGGCTCCGACAATACGTTCCATACAGGAGCGGCGATGCTGTCTCCCGTGTAGGCACCCTGGTTGCCCGAAAAGGATCCCTGCTGCCCAGTAAAGACACCTGTTCCCTCAAACTGGACATTTACAGTATCGGCCCGGGCCGCTGCCGCCCAATTCGATGCCGATGCCACAACCGCCAAGGTTGCCAGAGTTACCAAACATGATTTTGTAATAAACATAGACATTCTCCTCTTGCTCCACCCTCACGGGCGGATGACGTAGATGCGGCAGTCACGAAAGTGGCAGCCGATT
>JAJZGH010000306.1 GCA_021798635.1 Planctomycetota bacterium
CGGGTCTTGGCCGCCGGACTTTCGTGGCATTTGCCGGCGCTAACGGGAATTGGATAGCGGGCGTCCAGCCAAAAAAAAATTCCGCTTCGCCGCCAGCTATTTTTCACTTTCTCAAATTGTCCGTCCTGATTCTGAAATTGCGTCCCGCTCAGCTGATGGGGTCCGCCAATTTTTGTGGTGTCGCGTTCAATCGGACGACTGGAAATACACTTATTGCTGCCCAAACGTCGCCCGAGAAGGCGAAAACTATTGGTACGCCGCAAATATTGGCAGACCCGGCTAATGGATGGGGCTCGCGGCGATTGAATGTCGGCCGCACAATGGGAGGATCAATTGCGGCGAAGCAATACCATTCGCGCAACAACGCGATGAAAAGACGATGCAAACGCATCCGGCGACGGCGTCCGATAACAACCACCCGCGCGCCGGCCCCTGTCCGCGCCTGCGGTGGGTGCCTACCATTTACGTATCCGGGAGAGAGTTGGCGCTCTTTTGGAGGCTTTATCATGTCGGGAAATATAACCAGTTATTTTTGGCTGGATTTCGTGAATTTGCTGCGCTTTCTGCGTTGGCGCTGCCTTTTTGCGGCCCTGGGCTGGATTCCCGTATTTTTCCTTTCCGTTCCCCTTTCTCATGGCCCATGGATGATGTTGACGATGGTTCTTGGCGCGCTGGCGGGGGCGTTCATCGGCTGGAACATTGCCGATGGTGCGGGCGATCAGGTCGCGTTCAGCGGCTTCTTCCTTATTTTTCTGCTGGTGCTGGCTTCCTGGATCACGATATGGGGGACGGATTTTATTCTTCAATTTATGACGCATCTGGCGTTCGGATGGCAATTCAACTTCGGCCGCTATATGACGCTGGCCACCGCGACTTTTTTCAGCCTCATATCCGCCGCCAAAAGTGAATTGATGGATGACTGAGTAAACAGTTGTGCGTGTCAGACCGTGTGGGTGACCGATTTCGTGTAAAGGCTGTCAGGGCGGCGGCAGAGCGCTACCTTAACGGGCGTTGGGAATGGTGTTCCGTGTGGCAGCCGAAGCGTTGCTGCGTGGTTATACGTAGCGGAATCCATGTGAATCAAATGCCGGCCTCCTGTGGTACCGTAATTATACGTATCGACTTATCTAGTAAAACAATTTGACTTTAGCGCGGTCGTGATTTATTCTTGCCTCCGGTAAAAGTCCTTTTTGCCAATGGTTGAGGCCGGTGCGCGTGCGGCTGTCGGCACAAAGGCATGATTTTACGGATTTGGGAGCAGGGTGTGACTTTCAATTCCCGGCATTGCCACGGATGGGCGAAAAATAGTCTGTGATAATCGGACCGGGAGACAGATGTGAAACTTGCGGCCAGCGTTGCGCCGCCCCACGGATATCCGAAGCCCGAAAAGCAGAAGCCGGAGAGCAGAAAAATGTTTGCATGTCTTATATTTGACGCAGCGCGCGGAGTGAAGGCCGATGATATCCGCAGCCTTCCCACGTCCGAGCTCGCGGTAGGGCAAAAAATATCAAGATGTCGGTACGAGTCTTTTGGGGTGCGTCGTTTTCCAGCTTAACAAATTTTGATCTGCACCCGCAGGGTGCCAATTTACCGATATGCTAAAGGGAATAATCAAATGAAAAGCAAGATGGTCGGTCGGTTTATGGCAGCCGCAACCGCGGCGGTGCTCGGAACATTTACGGGGCACATTGCACGGGCGAATTCGCCGACAGTCAACAATGTGGATTGGATTTTCGCTGGCTCTGGCAATTGGAATGATGCCGGCACCAATTGGTCCGGAGGGGTTATTCCGAATAATACCTCCACGAATGTGTACGATGTTTCCCTTGATCTGGCGGATGGCGGTGCCTATAACCTCACGCTTCCTTCCGGTGCATCGTACAACATTGACAGCCTGACCTTAAGCAACGCCAACGCGGGTTTCACCATTGCTTACAACGGAATGCTGGACCTTTCCCAGCCGGACAATAACGGTTTGGCGGGAACGCTTTCGGTTCAGCAAGGCAACTTTACGCTGAATGGCACCCTGGCCAATGCAGTGTTGTCGATCGGAACCGGCGCGACTTTTTCATCGAATTCCGGTACATTTCAGAACGTCACCCTGGGTAGCAATCTTACTGTGGGTTCTTATCAGGCATTAACCGTTACCGATTCATTGAATAATTCCTACGGGTTAAACGCGGCGGGGGAATTAATCACATTGAATATTGGTGCGGGACTTGTCTTCGCCGACGCGTATGACCCCAAGTTCAACCGGCTTGTGCCCAATATTTTAAACGGCACAACGGATATGACCGGTTACAACAATTACCTTACCGCTCAAAATGCCCCGGCGGAACTTGCCGGCACGGTGAATGTTCTGGTGGCTAATGGGACGGACAATATCAACGGCAACGGCCTGGTATGGAACAGTGGATCCATTAACGTCGGATCAGATGGTACAAGTGCCCACGCGGTTTCAGGCGGTACTTTATATATTAACGGCGGGGCGTTTAATAACACCGGTACGATTACGGTATTTGATTCCTCCACACTAAATGCCACCGCATTTACGAATTCAGGAATCGTTACCACCGCCGCCCAGGCGGGCATTCAGACCGGGACCGGATCGGCGACTTTGGACTTCAATGGGGTCTGGTCGAATGCCGGGACCATTGAAGGCGCTGCGGGCGATACTTTTAATCTTGGCGGCACGTTCAACCCGCAGGATATTGGCCTGTCCACGGTAGCGGGTATCACCAATGGAACATTTTCGCCCGGTGGGGCGACCGTCAATATTTCCGGAACCATTAACAACACCGGAAACAACCTGAATTTTGCGGCGGTCAGTGGACCGTGGAACCTTAATGGTGCCACGATTACCGACGGCACGCTTACCGTGCAAAATAGCGCGGGGGCACAGGACATTACAATCCTTAATGCCAACGTCCAGAATGTGAAGCTCGGTTCAAATCTGATCGTTCATAACAATGGCTACAGCGGTGGCCTGACTGTGTACAACACCTTAGCCAACCCGCTGGGGCTTGATTTTAATGGTTACAGCATTTCCCTTACCGGAAGTTACTCCAGCCTGACATTCAACTCGGCCTATGACGCCCCGTTTGCGGCGTATGTTCCGGATTCGGTTAACGGCGTCATCAACCTTGCAGCATATCAAAGCCAGTTGAACGGTAACCAAATTGCCATATTTAACAGTGCCATTAACAGCTACTCAACATCAAGCACCAATTCCATCGGCGGCGGAAATATAACCAATGCCGGTATGGTCCGCATCGGATCGGATGGAACTCTGGCCAATACCGTTACCGGCAGCACGCTAAACATTAATAGCAACACTTTTACAAATGCCGCCAGCGGCAGCATAATCGTCTACAACGGCGACAGCTTAAATTTCAGTTCCTATGGCGGCACCACCAACGCGGGGCGTATTACGACCGCCGGTGCCGCGGGGCTGCAAACCGGAACCGGTTCGGCCACCATTAATTTTTCCGATAGCTGGTCCAACACCGGAACCATCAGCGCAACAGCCGGCGATACGATTAATTTTGGCGGCACGTTTAATGCCGCGGATATCGGCATTGCCGGTACGGCCGGTGAGGGAACGTTTACGCCCAACGGTGCGACGGTCAATCTCACTTCCGGCACCATGAATATTCAAGGCGGTGTAGCCACTTTTGATTCAGCCCATGGCCTGATTAATTTGAACGGTGGCACCCTTGAAAACGGTACGGTTGTCGCCCAGAACAACGCGGGAACCCAATACCTAGCCATCAGTTCAGGAACCTTTCAGGATATCACACTGGGCGGCAATCTTTCCGTTGCCGGTTCATTGTATGTGAACGCCACGGCTGAAAATCCGAATGGGCTGAATATGAACGGATACGCCGTGACACTTTCAGGTTCCGACGGCGTTTTAAATCTTTATGACATTTCGGTGAACAGTGCGTATGTGCCGCAGGTTCTTTCCGGCACGATTAACCTGGTGGGAAATAACTCGTCGGTCAACGCCTATCAGGGACCGGTGACCTTGGCCGGAACGCTTAACGCGCTGGCACCTGGGAATTTTAATTTTATTGGCGGCTATTCCGGTCCGGTTACCAATACCGGACAAATAAACGCAGGGTCCGCGGCCACCGGCGGCAATGCCATCCGCGGCGCGGCGCTGACAGTCAGCCCGACATTTGCCAACACGGGCACGATAACCGTTTTTAATTCGGATTTCCTGAATCTTAATTCCGGCACTTGGTCCAACAGCGGCGTGATTCAAACCGGCGTTGCCGCAGGTCTTCAAATCGTACCAGGATCCGCGACGCTGAATATCGGGTTAGCGGGTACAACTTGGTCGAATACGGGCCGGATTCTGGCGGCCGTCGGCGATACGATTACTCTTGGCGGCACGTTTAATGCCGCGGATATTGGCATTGCCGGAACGGCGGGTGAGGGAACGTTTACGCCCAATGGCGCGACCGTCAATATTTCCGGAACCATGAACATTCAGGGCGGCACGGCAACGTTTGATGCGGCGCACGGGCCTTTTAACCTTAATTCCGCCACCATTGAAAATGGCACGCTGGTTTCCCAGGATTCCCTGGGCAACAGCTATCTGAATTTTGGTAATGCGAAGTTGCAGGGGGTCACTCTGGGCAGCAACCTGCTGGTGAAGGGGAATAATTCCACGCTGACGATTAACGGCACCGTTGCCGTTCCCCAGGGCCTGAATATTGGCGGCTACGCGGTTACCACATCCGGCAGTTCCGCCAATATTAATGTCAACGATGCGAGCCAATACCAATATGCATCGGGCGGGTTTGTTTATTTAGCCCAGACACTCAATGGCACAATTAACTTAGCCGGGGCCGGCGATTCGCTCACGTCCACCAATAACCTGACACTGGCCGGTACGGTCAATGCGCTGGCCGCCAACAGCTACAACAATATCAGCAACGGTGCGGGCATTATAACCAATTCCGGCAGTCTGAATGCCGGCTCGGCAACAGTCAGTGGAGTTGCTTTGGGGATATCGGGTTCGGATTTCGTCAACAGCGGCACGATTACCCAATTTGCCGGCGACACGCTTTCCTTC
>JAJZGH010000307.1 GCA_021798635.1 Planctomycetota bacterium
CGCAATGGGCGGGCCATGTAGAGGTGGCACTGCGGTGCCCCGGCTTGGAGGACGGCGTTTACTGGATTCATGCGCATACCAAAGGCCAGGATTGGCGCGTAGACGATGAGTTGAAGGAACAATCGAATGCCAATATTCGTCTCCGGACAGAAATTCCCGCCGAGGACCTCATGGATGGCGCAGTGGATGTCGCGTGGTTTAGACGCGTGCACAAGATTCTCGGCCCCAAACGCTGGCGGGCGCTTTACGATGCCGCAAAATTTGCTTCCAGCGGAACCGGCCACGCCCGCGCCAAGCTCTTTGCCGCCGCCATGTTGAACCAGATAAAAGAAAAGGAATTGACGGCGAAAATTGCGTCCAAACGGAATCAGGATGCGGTGCGGTCCCTGGGATTAATTCCTGTGCCCGAAAGTCCGCAGGGTGCGGGCGTTGTGGAACGGCGATATCAGGTGATCCAGGACTTTATACGCAGCGGAAAGAAATTTGGCCGCCAAAGGCAGGCCAGCGAGCGCCGGGCTGCGGAAATCGGCCTGTTGAATCTGGCGCGATCCGCCGGATATCGCGACCCGATGCGCTTAAGCTGGGCCATGGAAGGCCGCGCCAGTGCGGATTTGCGATCCGGCGCTGTGGCCATTACGGTAAACAATTACAGCGTGACGTTGGCCCTTGATAGGGGAGGCTTCCCGAGCCTATCGATAACAAAATCCGGCAATGCACTGAAATCCATCCCGGCCGAGATGAAAAAAAATCCCGCTGTCGCCGCGATGTTGCAACGCAAAAGTGATCTTGAAAAGTCCCGCCGCCGCATGATCTTAGGGCTGGAGTCCGCGATGTGCCGGGGCGACGACTTTTCCCGGCAGGAATTGCTGGATCTGCTGGCCAATCCGCAGGTAAAGCCCTTGCTGGAAAGCCTGCTGTTAATCAATGGCGAGGTGCTCGGATACCTGACCGACGACGGCATGTGTCTGCGGACGGCCCAGGGAGCCATTGAACCGCTAAGCAAACTTCAACCCATTCGCATCGCTCATCCGGCGGACCTCTTTTTATCCAAGCAGTGGTCTATCTGGCAGCATGATTGTTTTGAGCGGCAGCAGACACAGCCGTTCAAACAGATTTTCCGGGAGTTCTACCCGCTCACGCAGACCGAGCGGGAAGCGATCAACCAATCGCGGCGTTACGCCGGACATCAACTCAACGCCCGGCAGGCTCTGGCGTTACTCGGTGCCCGCGGATGGATTATCAAACCGGAAATCGGAATTTTCAAAGTATATTATGATGTCGGCCTTGTGGCGTGGCTGAGTTTTCAAGAAACATTTATGACGCCGGCCGAGGTCGATGGCCTGACCATTGAGAGCGTGATATTCGCCCGCCGGTCGACCTCCGGCGTTCTGCCGCTAACAGATATTCCAATACGCCTGTTCAGCGAAACCATGCGCGATCTGGACCTGCTGGTGGCGGTCGCCCATCGAGGAGGCGTTGATCCCGAAGCCTCGGCTTCAACCGTAGAAATGCGTGGCAAGTTAATCAATGAAACCATGTTGTTGCTGCGATTGAATAATGTGACGGTGGAGGGACGATTTGCAATTATCTCCGGTAAACTTGGCACGTATAACATTCATTTAGGCAGCAGCAACGTACAAATGACCCCTGGCGGCGCCTTGGAAATTGTGGCGGTGCACAGCCAGGGTCGCGGTCGGATTTTTCTGCCCTTCGCCGATGATGATCCCAAAACCGCGGAAGTCATAAGCAAAGTACTGCTGCTGGCACGCGATCAAGAAATTAAGGATCCGCGATTATTGGAGCAGATTCGCCGGGCATAAGATTATGGCGGTACCGAAGATTCCCTGCCCAATGATGAAAAACAAAAAAAGCCGCCGTAAATTCCAGGATGAACCTAAAGCACGCCGGCGGGATGGTTATCCGATGCTACGCGACGGCACCGCCGGCCAGGCGGAGGGCGGCGGTGGTTACGTCCGAAGTTCAAACTTGCCCCGAAGGCGTATGTCCGCGGAAGATGCACCCACCAGTACTTTTACCGTTCCCGGTGCCGTGACAAATTTCCATTGCGTCTCATCCCAGTAATGCAGCGCGCGGTCTTCATGCTTTATCGCAAATTGCACCTGCTTACTTTCTCCCGGTTTTAACGTGATGCGAGTAAAACCGACCAGTTGCTTGATAGGCCGAACGACCGGCGATTGCGGTGCCTGAATATAGCACTGGATAATTTCATCACCCGGCACATCGCCGGTGTTGGTGATGGTGGCCGACACAGTTACTGCCCCACCGGGAGCCAGCTTGGAACCCTTGATTTTCAAATCACTGTAACCAAAGGTGGTGTAACTTAACCCAAAGCCAAACGGATACAGCGGCTTGCCCTTGAAATACATATACGTGCGGCCATCAATAATGCTGTAGTCATGGAACGGTGGCAACTGTTTGATGGACGCATACCAGGTGGAAGCCAATTTTCCACCCGGATTGTAATGGCCGAAAATCACCTGCGCAATGGCGGTTCCCTGAGCCTGTCCCGCAAACTGCGCACAAATGATGGCCGGCAGATTTTCCTGCTCCCAGACGACCGCCTGCGACGTATTGGTGGAAAGCACCAGAACGGCGCGGGGATTCGCCTTATATACGGCCTTGATTAATTCATGCTGGGCACCCGGAAGTGTAATATCCTTGCGATCGTGGCCTTCACGGTCCACCGCCTGATCGGACCCGCAAACCAGAATGACATGGTCAGCACGGCGAGCCGCATCAACCGCCGCGGCAATATCCGTAGAATTTATGGGGCCTTGCACAGAGCAACCAGTCGCGTGGGCAATGGTATGGCCGGTCGGCGTAGTCAACCGGCTTCCATGGGCCGGGCCACCGCCGGTCATACCGCCGCCCAGCGCTTCGACAATGCCCTGCAACGGTGAAATACGCACATCCGGCTCTCCGCTGTATCCGCCAAGGTGGCAGACCCCCGCCATCGGGCCGATCACCGCTACGCTTTTGATTTTTTTTATATCCCACGGCAAAAAGTGATTCTCGTTTTTTAATAGCACAATAGATTGCCGGGCGGCTTCAACGGCCAACGCTTGATGAGCGGGAGAATTTAATACGTCCGGCGAAATTTTTGTGTAGGGCACAGATTTCGGCGAATCAAACTCGCCCAGGAGAAATCGCACGGTCATTACCCGCGCCAACGCGCGGTTAATATCCGATTCGGTCACCAGTTCAAAATGCAGCGCTTTGAGAAGATATTTCTGATACTCCGGACCCGCCCCATGATCACACCCCGCTTCCATGGAAATGGCCACCGCTTCCGTCAGATTCGGAACAAAGTGATGGCCTTTTACAATCTCGGTGACGGCATAATAATCCGAAGTTACAAAGCCACGGAATCCCCAGCGGTCCCGCAGAATGCCCGTCAGGGTGGCTCGATTGGCGGTGGTGGGCAGGCCATTTAGTTCGTTGTAGGTGGTCATGATGGAAAACACGTGCCCCTCTTCCACGCAGGCGCGAAACGCACGGGTGTGATATTCCCAGAAGCTGCGCGGGTCCACGCTGGCATCGGCTGTCATCCGGTCATCTTCCGTGTTGTAGCAGAGGAAATGCTTGGCGGTGGCGGCAGTTTTAAGATAATTTTTATTATTTCCCTGCATGGCCTTAATAGCATGAACCGCCAGTGTGCCCGTGAGATACGGATCTTCCCCAAGCGTTTCTTCCATCCGGCCCCAGCGCGGATCACGCGCCATATTCACCACCGGCGGCGACCGCATGATGATCCCCCCGCCGTGCTTCTTGTACCAGGCCCGTGATTCGTCCGATACAGCCGTGTAGATTCGGTCAAATAAATCCGAGTTCCAGGTATTAGCCAAAGCCAGCGTACAGGGGAAACTCGTCACCGGTCCCTTTTTGCACAGGCCATGCAAGGCCTGCTGGAAAAAATGATACGGTTTCACACCCAGGCGTTTAATCGCCGGCGTATTAACACCAAGCTGCGAGATTCGTTCCGGAATGGTCATTTTCGCAATGAGCGCTTCAGATCGGCGACGGGCGCGGTTGAAGGCGGCTGAAGAAACACCGTAGCCCGCTTCTTTGCCGGGCGTGCCTTTCCGAGTGGTGGTGGACCATGGTTGCTCCCCGCCGAAGGCAATGACGGCGAATGCAACCGCCGTTGTCTGGATAAATTCTCGGCGTGGAATGCCGTCCACATCAGTTGACTTTACGAAGTTGCGCCCTGTGGAAAGTGGATCAGGCATATTCCAACTCCATGAAAAATTAAACGCAATGTTCCGCGGCGCGGCAGCAGCACCAAAAAATGATACCGCCGCGCAATTGTATTGGCCAACCCATCATCCAGCAATATCCGACTGAAACAATGCCCGTGGTGATAACCCGGTGCTCGGCTGGTGGTATTTTTAATGTGCTATTCAGGCCGTCAGTAAGAATGCGGTTTTCGCGCTTTCATGGCCAGGGGCGGCAGGGCCAGTAACAGGGTACCCAGAAACACAAGCGGCAACGTGGCTGGCTGCGGAACCGCGAGAGAGCTTATGCTGGAGGCGCAGTTGGTGATGGTGTTGGCGTCAAGCGTTACCGCGCCATTACTGGCCAAGGCGCTGCCATCGGCGATCGTGGCGCCGGTATCCATTGTAATACTGGTAAGCGCGAGAATATGACCTTCAAATGCGGTGGTAGTTCCCAGTGTGGCGGAACTTCCGACCTGCCAGAATATGTTGCAGTCCGAGCCGGCGTTGCTCATCACGACCGATGAGGCGCTGGCGGTGGTTAATGTGCTGCCGATCTGGAAGACAAATTGCGCATTCGAGTTGCCTTGGTCATTAAGGGTAAGTGTGCCCGTGAGCTGCGCGGATGACGCAAAGGACAAATTTTCCGATCGCGGGACTGTTATCCGCGAGGATGTACTATTCGGCAAGATTATCTCCAACTAGGAGCCTGTCCGAGTAATCGCCGGGTTGCGACGGCGTGATTTTTGGCTGTCATCAAGAAGCGGCGACGATGGCGTACCTGACGCGGATGGTACTCCGAGGAGCCGCGCCGCGGAGGGGAGCCA
>JAJZGH010000308.1 GCA_021798635.1 Planctomycetota bacterium
CACACTGCTTGTGGTTTCCCATGATCGTTATTTTCTGGCCAATGTCTGCGACCGTATTCTGGCTATGGAACCCGATGAAACCGCCCCGGGCGGATGGCGGCTGGTGGACGGCACATTTGATGACTATGTACTGGACCGGGAAAAACGCGCGCGCAACAAAGCCGCAGCCGCAAAAGCTGCCGCCGCGGCCCCTGCGAAGGCGGTAAAGGCCGCTCCGCCGGCCAAGGCACCGGGTGGGAAATCGCCGGTGGCGGAAAAAGCGAAATTGCCATGGCATCTTGAAAAGCTTTCCGCCGGGGAATTGGAAAAAATGATCCAGACCAAAGAGCAGGAACTGGGAAAACTGGAATCGCAATTTGCCGATCCCGCCATAGCGGCCTTCCCGGCCAAACTTAAAAAGCATCAGCAGGACTGCGAAAAACTGCAAGCGCAAATCGCTGAAGCCCTGGCCGCGTGGGAAACCAAGGCTTCGCGGTAGACAAATTCTCCGACCTGCACTGTTATCGAAGTTGGCACCACCGGCGAAGCCGGCGGCCAGGAGCCTGTCCGAGTAATGGCCGGGATTGCGATGGGTCTGAAATGCCCTGTATGCGCGACGGAGGATAGAGCCGACTCCGGATAATGAGTCTGCGAGATCCGACAACAAAGTAGACGGGGCATTTCAGGCCCACCCGCAGGGCGGCGTGCTTTTTGGCTCCCCTCTGCGGCGCGGCTGTACCATCCCTGTCAGGTACGCCATCGTCGCGTGCTGCTTTTAGAGCACCGGATGGTAATCCGGTGGTTGATCCAGTGCCGCCAACCAACCACCGGGTTATCACCACGGTGCTCTATGACGCGACGATGCCCCGTGAAGTCAAAAATCGTCCCGGCGCGCCGGGATCGCAACCCGGCGATTACTCGGAAAGGCTCCTCGGTGGATTTCTTCCGATTGGTCGCGGGTAGCGGAAACCGGGTGATTTCCGACTTTTGGCTGCATTCAATTGCCGCATTCGATTGCCGCTTGCCAGAATTCGGCAGTATCGTAGAATACTGGGTCCCGCATGAATGGCGGGAAGGATAAATTCCGTTCTGAGGCCGTAGCTCAGCTGGTAGAGCAACAGACTTTTAATCTGTGGGTCCTGGGTTCGATCCCCAGCGGCCTCATGTTTTCGGGGGGTTCACAAACCCCTTGGTAATCGTGGTTTTGCGCACGCCAGGCTTGATGATTCTCACTTTCCATCAAGGCACCGCCATGGGAACTGCCGGGAACCAAATTGAGCCTTTGGGAGCCGGTTTTGGTCACGCTCGGCAAGGCCATGTCAGAGGTACCATCCTTGATTGCCTCTTGAATCTGTTGATTAACTTCCCAGCGGGGCAAAACTTCGATTGCTTCAGCGGTCGGAAGCAACGTCGCATCGGTATAAGTCTTGGTGGTCAGGCGAATATCACTATGCCGCATGACCTGCATTGCGGTTTGAACCGATACTCCGGCCCGGCCAAGGTTCGTGGCCAGTGTGTGCCGCAACGCATGAAAATCTACGGTGCGGCCCTGTTTGTCTCTCCGGGCGATTCCGGCGGCGAGCAAGTCTTTATAGAACGTCACCCGCTTTGGCACGCGGAATAGCAAATCATTGCCATCATCCGGATGATCCATTTCCCTTAACGCGGCCACAAGGTCATCGCGAAGAAAGATAACCGCTTCCCTTGCATTTTTCGTTGTGGACGCCCTGGCTGTCAAAAAAGGTTTGGGCGCGTCAAGGTGAACATCAGACCATCGTAATTGCCGCAATTCACCGCGGCGTAGCCCGGTCAGCAGTGCGGCCATATAGACGGTTTTACGCGGCTCCGGCGACACTTCCAACAGGCGATTAACTTCCGCATCGGTCAATGCCCGTCGTTGTCGGCGAATATCGCCATTGACCTTGACGGTGGCCAGATTCTGAAACGGATCAACGGGCATACGTCCGTTGCGAACACACCAGCGGCAAAACTGGCGGGCGGTCTGCTGATAGTCATTGCGGGTCTTGGGCGCGGCATTTAGCATATCGCCCGTGTCACGGAACCTGGTAAATGACGCTATGGAAATATCCGGCAGATAATTCCATCCGCACGTGTTCAGCATTTTCTTCAACCGCAATTCCACGACACGGTTATTGTCAGTGTCATGTCCGGTGGCGGCCAATTCATTGAGATATTCGGTCAGATGATCCAGCACTGGCCGCTTGTTGTGTCCCTCGTATGGATTCAAGAGATTGACTTCCCCGCGGTCGATCATAGCTTGATGCTTGCGGCATTGTTCTTCAGTCGCCCGGCGATCAACGAAGCCCGGATACCGCTTCCACCGGTTCGGCCCGATACGCACTTTGTAATAATGGACTTTCCGATCTTTCGGCTTGTAAACGATTGCCATAATCAATGTCCCTTATTCATATCCGCAACAGGCTCATGCCTTTCGTCGTAACTCTTTTGCCGACAGCTTGGTGGATGTAAACTTCAAACCGATCACCGGGGCAATCCTGTCAACCGTGTCGGTGGTCAGGCCCCGCAGATTATTCACAAAGCGACTTAACGCCGCCTCGGATACGCCACTGCGGCGGGCAATCTCCCATCGGCTAAGCCCGCAGGTCAGGATCAATTCCTTGAGGTTCTCGCTAAATACTTTTGGTTTCATACTGTTCATTATATATCTCACTTGCCACGTGTCAAGCCGCCTGAATTATTATTTTCCCGGTGCCCTGATTGCCTGCTGGAATCGCATGGCCACCAAAAATCGGACTTTTGGGTTTTCTCATGTTTCCGCATTCCCGTCGGCCCTATTAAACGCCGTTTGCGGGCCTCGCTGAACCTTGTCCACGCCAATACACGCTTTTGACGCCATCGGCTTATCCTGCCCGGCGGAATCAAGCGGCGCGGGCGTTAAAAATTCCTGGTCGGTAACCGTTTCGGCTTTCAGGCCGTAGCACCGCCAAGCGTTTTTGAGCATCCTGCGGATACGGATGATCGGCGGAACGTCATCGCTGCCCACGGGCTGGAATATAACCGTCCAGCGTTTAGGCGTTGGCCTGGGCGATGGAACCGGCAGCGGCATTGGCATCGGCATCGGCCTTGGCACACACACAGGCTTGGCCTTACGTGCCTTAACCGGCGTACCGGCAGGCGGTGCATCGAATAACGGACGGTCGGTCATAGCAGTTTCCCCAAAATGAACAGCAACAAGTCGGGCGAGAGAATCACCGGTTGACGCCACCGGCCAGGCGTTAAGCCAAGCTCCCTGCGGCGTCGCTGGATCAGGCGTTGCAAACGCTGGCCGTCGGGATCGCATTTTGGAAGCCTCGGCACGTTGTTTCGGGTCATTGGATTTAATCCGCTACGGAATATCGTTTTTTATTCACCGGTCGGTATGTCAGTGTGTGTGTTTGGTTCCTCTTTCCCTAAGTGTTCACACTATAGGGAAAAAAAAGGGGGGACACACACACCGGCTAACCTACCATTCGCGATGGCACGCTCGCCCATTTATCCGGCTCATGCCGGGCGGAATCCCGCCACAAATACAATCGCTTTTTGGCCACGGCTTGCGACAAAAGCTCCCGCGTTTTCTTCTCCGATAGACCAGTTTCCGCCGCGAAGTGTGCGGCCTCATGCGGCTCTTCCCTGCCCAACTTGGCGATGGTTTCCCAGTTCGCTTTTGCGGGCCTTTCGGGCTTGGGTTCCATCGCAGCCTTGCGGCGCGGCTTCGGCACTTTCAGATCGTCGGCGTCAAGGTCAAGGCGTTGAGCCATGGCCGGCGGCTTTAGCTCCCAAACACTCGGATCAGTCGGCGGGAATGACCGGCAGATGGTATGCAAGCTCACGCACCCGGCCTCGGCGTGTTCCCGAAGCCCACAATGCCAGTCCACCGCACGGCTTTGGGCACCAGCCCCGCTTCCCAGATCGGCCACAGATTTGCCCGCCTGATTGCCTTTGCTTTGATGGTGGACGCAGAGGATTGCACAGTCCATCCGCGTTGCTGCGACAATCAGCTTGGTGAAAAAGCTCGCAATGAAAGCGTTGTTGTTTTCGTCCGCATCGGCGGGCAGCAGTTTAAAAATCGGGTCGATGGTTATAAAGTCGAATTGCCCAGGCTGGACATCCCGCAGTAGTCGAAGTAAGCCGTCAATATCCATCGGGTTTTCACGCAACGGGACAATCTTCAGTCCGGAAAGGTCAATGCCATCATACTGATCGGCCACCTTTCGTAATCGGTGGAAGATGGTCGGCCTGGCCAATTCCCCATCTATCAGAAGCCCGTTACCCCGGCGGCACCCATACCCAAAACATGGGACGCCCGCCGCAATGGCGCAATGCCAATGCAGGATTGACCAACTTTTTGCGGTCTTTGTCGCCCCAGTCCAAAGCCCAACCTCGCCACGGCGCAGGCCACTATCAATGACCGGCTCGGCCATCGGCTCCGGATCAGACAGTTGGTCGGTAGCGTTTACCGCAATGTCTAAAATCGTCGGAGATGGTTCCACCGGCTCCGCAGCGGCGTTAAGTTCTGCGATGATCGGTGCGACATCGGTAATGGTTTGGTTAGCATCCAACGCATCCTGCACGCGGGCAGCGCCGCTGTAGATCGTCGCGGTACGGCCAAGCTCCAGTGCCTGTTTGACCCAGTATTCAGCCTGCGCGTCGCTGAAAAAACCAGCGCTATGATCGCGGATCCAATCGGCGGCCTCGCCGTTGCTGCACCGGCGCAGCTCCGATTCCACTAGCCCAGCCAGCGGCATTGTCCCAGCAGTCGCCAGCCGGGTAATGGCCCCGTAAATGTCCGTGTTGCGTTGCCCACCCCACCTGTATTGCGACAACCGCGCGACAAAATCCGCCGCGATATTAACCCGGCGTTCACGCCCCCTGGGCGTCGAATCAACACGCGACACAACGGAAAGAATGGCGTTGTTTTCCGCATCAGCCAGTCGCGCAGCCAACGCCAGATTTGCCCCACCAGAATTATTGGGTAAACTCATTAAATCTCCGAAATTTGCCGCCGGTTAAACCTCCCAGTTGCCGGCGGC
>JAJZGH010000055.1 GCA_021798635.1 Planctomycetota bacterium
GTGCGATTAATCTTGTCCAACCTTCGTTGTACTGCCACGCGTGGGCACCCGTGGTGCCATAGAATGGATAATCCCATGCATAAGGCATCACCTCCCCGCGGTTGGCGTCGCTGTATTCAATATACCCTTGGCCCAGCACGCGCAGGTTTGAAAGACATACGGTACTAAGGCCATCCTGCTTGGCCTCTGCCAAGGCGGGCAGCAAAAGCGCAATCAGCAGCGCAATAATGCTGATCACTACCAGCAGCTCAATGAGGGTAAAACCGCGATGAGATTTCACAACAATACTCCTTTTTCCAACATGTCCTTCACCGGCAGCGTCAAGGTATTACGCGCTCTTACGCCGCCGCAGTATCAGCAACGCCACTGCGCCAACCGCGAAGATTCCAACCGTCGCTGGTTCCGGAATCGGCGTCGTTGCCAGCGTGCCGATGATCTGGAATTCTGCGTTGTCCGTGAAAACGCCCGTAGGGTCATTCGTTGCGGACACCGGGGTCGGGGTCGGATTACTCCCCCACGCCGCACCGGTCCAATAGGTTGGCGTGGTCGTAAATGCCCCCGTGCTTGTCCGGAATGTCGCCAACTGCCCAGTAGCTGAACCCGTGCCAGGTTGGGCCCCGTCGGAATAGCTACCATTGCCGACGCTTAAACCCATTGCGCTGTATGCGTTTGGACCCTGCGAATTAATTGCGTACCCGTAAAGTGTATTTGGCGAGAGTTGTGGTGGGGTCGAAAAGTCGTAAACCACCCAGGTCCCGTTGGCACCAGCGGTTCCGACGGTCGCATTACCCGTGTACAGAACGGGTCCCGACGTCGCACCTGTAGTGGGTTCAAAAAGGTTGACCGTTACGGTATTTCCCGACGCCCATCCCTTGCTCTGCTCCCACTGATCCCACACCCCTAAGGAATTCAGCAAATAACCATTTGGATTATTCCCCGTCGTGAACGTCTCGCCAAACCACTGATTGCTGTAATAATTGAGTGCTCCACCACTGGAATTACCTTGGCCGTCCGTGGGGTTGCTGGCGATGACCACTTGGCTTCCGGCAGGGGATGGAAGGGCGGCCACGTTGCCATTGACCGTATCCGCATGCACGATGCAGGCATCTGTCGCCATCATCATGCCCGCGACACAGGCCGCCGCAACAATACTGAATTTCGAAGCACGCATAAGAAAACCTCCCGTTTATGCCAGTCGCAGGAGCATTCTGCTGGTGGGCTACGACAAATAGCCCAAACAAACTACAACAAAACACCATGCTCACGACGGCATGAAAACAAATTCCAGCTTCAACGGCTTCATTTGAGCCGATACGATTTCCCACCGCGCACAGTAGGGACAGATATTTCACCATTCTGTCGTAAGCTCCTGACTTGGTAGAGCTTCCGAATCAACCGGTGGTTTATTCTTCTGTGAATGACTCTATCTCATCGATGGTACCAAAACAAGATAAAAAATTGCGGCCGAAAAGTTTGATTTTGCGACAGTCCTGCAATCGTTATATTTTAAAGCCCGGCTGTCACCAACTATTTTGGCACAGGCACCACGCCGCGTTGCGCCATGTCAGTCGCATTAAACATCGCGTTGCGTCTATACGTTCGTGGTGTGCTTCCCGTGGCGGACTGAAAAAATGTCGACAGATACTGGGCGGACGAAAAACCCGAGGCTGCGGCAATGGAACGCATGGACATATCTGTCTCCAACATTTTCTTAACCAATTGCAGCCGAAAAAGATGAATTTCATCTTGCGGGGACCGCCCCAGTATTCGGCGAAATTCCCTTTCCAACCTGCGCCGGTTCACCGGCACAGCTTGCAAGAGCGTCTTCACATTAATACCTTCACGAATATGATCGCGAATATAGCGGATGGCCGCCGCCACGGCCGGATCGTCGACCGCCAGAATATCCGATGACAGGCGCCGGTGAATATCACCCGGTCCGACAGGCGCGGAATTAATCGCAATTCTCTGTTTTTGTAACAACCGTTTCCCTGCTTCCACAGCCTGCTGTCCCACCAGATGGAAATCCTGATTAACACTCGAGAGCGGCGGGTTGCAATATTCGCACAGGGCAGGGTCGTTATCCACCGCCAAAATGGCAACTTCCTCCGGCACGTGAAGTCGGCGTTCAAACGCGGCATGCGCCAGGAGCATTCCCCAACTGTCCCGTCCCGCCATAATCGCGACAGGTTTAGGCAGGGACTCCAACCAATCTCCAACAGAATCGAGTTGATCATATTCCACAGTTGTATTAGGGATGAGGCTGTGACAATTAAATGAATTAAACGTCCATCCCGCCCGACCCGTTTGCTTGGTTTGTTTCGTTTGGCTGGTGTCCACCTCGGCCAATCGGTCTTGGAAGCCCTTCATTCGATCCGTCACAAATCGGTAAGCGAAACTTCCGATGAACGCAAAATTTCTAAATCCACGATCAAGAAAGTGTTCCGCTCCCACGCGGCCAAACGCCAAGTCATCGGAGTCCACTGAAACAAAATAGTCCCACCTCTTGTCATTATATATTTCCACCACTGGAATCCGGAGTTTGCGCAGATGCTCGGCCAATTTTGGTTCTTCAATCCGGGCGATCACCAAATCCGGCTGCCATCGCTGTAAATCAGAAAACAGTCGTTCCAGTGCTTGGCCGCGCGGACTGCCGCCGTGAATACTAAATATCCAAGGCAAATCAGATCGTTCCGCCGGCGGCTCTGTATCGCTAAATCCGGTGGCGGCTGATAAGTTGTGCGGATAAATAGCCTTCTGAATTCCCATGAGAATACCGCGTGCATAATAGTGCTCCAGGGGCAGAATCAGGGACACCCTGATAACTTTATGAGTGGCTGAATACGGTGACATCCGAAATCCTTTATTTACGATCTAATCAATTCGTTCGCCCCGACCTGACGCCAAGGCGGAACCCGGCCCGTTCATAAACGGCAATCATCAATAACGAACGTCGTGGTGGATTTTCCCGGCAACGTAACGCGAAAGTGATTGTCTGTTACGTCCGGCCCGGCAATCAGTTTCAAGTTATCTGTCGGAGACGTCACATACGCCTGCACGCGGCCGCCGATATATCTGAACCCAGTGAGGTTAAAAAGAACAGGCCGCGGCTTTGGTTTTGCGTTCACGGCCACGATAATCAGCCGGCCTTGTGTGACATGAAGTGCCGAGATACAGTCCGTGTCCGTGACGCTGATAAACTGGAACCCGGGCCGGATGAAGCGGCTGAAATTGGCCATCACATAATATTTCTTGTTGACGATATATCGGGTCTGCTTGCCATTCTCAATATTGCTGAAAAACCCCCAGCCTCCGCCTCCGTCCACCGCCTGCCAATACACCCATGCCAAGGGTCGCAACTCGCGCATATCCTGAATAATTCGCGAAGCCATGGTGAGCCCCGTTTTATCGCCATCCCCGTATTCCGACATCCAGAGTCGTTTATTATTTGCCGCCGCAAATTGCCGTAGCTTCTGGCGTTGGGTGCCTGAATAGCTGTGCGTGTCGATCTGGTATAGGTCATCAAGTGTCTGAGCATCATAGGACTTAACCGATGCCAGGGTTTCATCAATGCTGTTATCGTCCGGTGCCGCGATTCGGGTGGCCGAGCCTCGCCGCCGTAACGCTTTGGCAAGCATGGGAATAATACGATTCTGTTCCGCATTACCGATGCGGCAACCTTCCTGTTGTCCACCGTATTTCCACCAGTTGGAGGTTGGCTCGTTAAATGCCTCAAGAGTCTGAAAGCGAATGCCCCATGTCTGGTCAAAATGTTTCACCACATCAGCCAGATATTCCGCAAACGCCTGAAAATCGGAAACTTTGAGGTTGTCCCCGCCGTTTTTCGCTCCGGTGACACTGCCGCTGACGGTCATGTAATAGGGCGGCGAATTGGAGAATGCCTGAATATGCGTTACTCCCATGGCCATGCACTCACGCAATATCAGCCTTTGTCGCTCATCCGCCCGCCAGTCGAAAGTTCCCGCCCGCGGCGCATAGCCTGGAATCGCGCCACGATAACTCAAAAATTTATAGCGCGGATTCTCGCCACCGCCAATGTTATACCGCGCCACCGTCAATCCCAGCCCTGCTCCCGCATCAAATATTCTCGTAAGATAATCTCTGCGAATGTCCGCCGAAAAGCCACCTACAATATGCCCCCACCAGGCCAAACTCGTACCCCATCCTTCAAATTTTTGGTACGTAATACGCGCATTAATATTTACCGCGGCAATGGAAGGTCTTGCCTGGGCCATTTCCCCTGAAGCCAGAGCCATTGCCGCAGCGCTTGTCATAAGCGCACGCCGCGTAAGGGGCTGTGCAAACAGTGTACTTCCGTCGTCCGTCATGTGCATTCCTCTCCGCGATACTTGGGCACCACCCGCCCGGAATTCCTAACCTCAAAATCCCAAACAGCTTGTCCGAACAGGAATGTACTATGCCGATGATCAGGTGGATATGCAAGAGATGCGCGTATACCGTCTCAATAGAAATGTCACTCGTGGGGGGGCAACACTGCGCAGCGAGCCGCCCGGAATCGGTGCGGGTTTGATTTTACTGTGACATCTACCGCACTTGCTGAATCACGGTGCCACCGGCAGGTTAAATGAGGCTCGCAGAGGCAAATGAGCGGATGAATCACCAACGTAAATATGATAAATCCCCGGCAATGGCTGCCATGCGCGTTTTGCGGTGCTCCAGTAGCGCAGCGCTTTAACCGGGACGCTCAACGTGATCTGTCGCCTCTGCCCCGGCTGCAGGTATACCTTGGCAAATCCGCGCAGTTGTTCGGGCGGTTCGGGAATCGATCGGGATGATGGATACCCCAGATAAAGCTGGGCTACTTCCGCGCCGGCTCGTCGGCCGGTGTTGGTCACATCGAACACAGCTTGCAACGCATTACCGCCAACCCCCTGCGCCGGTGTGGTGATGTGCAAATGCCTAAATATGAATGTGGTATAGGAAAGTCCAAAGCCGAAGGGAAATGTGGGCGTGAAGTGATGGGCGTCATAGTATCGGTACCCGACAAACACACCCTCGCTGTAATGCACCACCAGCGGCCCGTGCATCCCCAAGGCGCGATTTACCGGAACGCCGGGATATTCCGCAGGCGTGTGCGCTGGAAGTTCGCTGGCGCTGGCAGGAAAAGTCAGTGGAAGTTTGCCGCTGGGGTTCACATCGCCAAAAAGAACCGCCGCAACCGCATTGCCGTCTTCCTCGCCAGGGTACCATGCCTCGAGGATAGCCGGTACCTGCCGCACCCAGGGCAGGAGCTTGGATGATCCGGTTTTCAGCACCACAATAGTATGGCTATTGGCGGCAGCAACTGCGGCAACCAGACGATTCTGGTGTTTACTTAGTGATAAAGAGTCATCGCGTCCTTCCGTCTCATGATCGCCCACCATCACAATGGCAACTTGCACGCTGCGCGCCGCTCGGACCGCTTGCCTGATGCTGCTGCCGACATTGAAAATCACACGAACCCCGCTACCGGCGCGGTTACGAATTCCTGCAACCGGGTTGACCGTATAAAGCGGCACCACCTGTGAGCTGCCGCCGCCGCCGGTCATCGCTTGCGCGGCATATGGGCCGATCACAGCGATGGATCGGCAGGTCGCCGGATTCAAAGGCAACAGACCTCCCTGATTTTTCAGCAGTACGATCCCCTGCTCCGCGATCCGTCGAGCAATGACGCCATCGCGTCGCTTCGGCAGCGCGCGGGCTTTCGGAGGATGCGTAAAGAGATGGAAACGCATCATCGTGGCAAATCGTCGAACCAGCATGGCGTTAATCACGGACATGGATACTTTCCCGGTCCGGATCGCCGTTTCCAGATTCTTCCGGCCGAAATAGTGGCCTTCGGGCATTTCCACATCCAGCCCAGCGAGAGCGGATGCGACAGTGCTATGCGTAGCTCCAAAATCAGAAGTGACGAACCCGCTGAAGCCCCATCGGTTACGTAGTGTCGTATGCAGCAGGTAGGGATTTTGGCAGCAAAACACGCCGTTGATCCGCGGGTACGCACCCATCACAGCGCCCACGTCCGCCTGCTTTACCGCGGCTTTGAACGCGGGAAAATAGATTTCGTGCAGCGCCCGCAGAGAAATAATCTCGTTAAGTTGCCCGCGATCGGTTTCCTGATTATTCGCGGCGAAATGTTTTGCTTCCGCAATAACGTGCTGAATCTGAATGCCCCGAATATCGGCAACGGCCATGGCTGCGGTCAGAAAAGGGTCTTCACCCAATGCTTCAAACGTTCGCCCGCATTGTGGAACCCGCGCAATATTGATATCCGGTCCTTCCACCATACCGTAATTGAGATCGCGAGCCTCTCGCCCGATGACTTGGCCGTATTGTTGAGCCAGTTTTCGACTCCATGTGGCCGCCAGGGATATCTCCGCAGGAAGGGCGGTCGCCTTCATCTGTGGGAAATCATCGGCTGGCCCAACGCCGACACACCCATTGGCCAAACGCAGTTCAGGGATGCCAAGGCTTGGGATTCCCACGATATGTCGCGGATGTTGATGTGTTCCCTCGCCATGGATTTCCTCGATTTTTTCCGCCAGAGTCATGCGCCGCACGAGAGCCTTGGCCCGATTCGTCAAGGCACCCACGGAATAGTTCGATGCGGGCCGGGCAAGCTTTTCGGCCTGCAATCCGCTGCACCATGCAGTCGCCGTCATGAAAACCACAACATTCAGGATCAATTTCATTTGTCCGCTCCGCATTGTTTGGTTACTCCAATTAAAAATTTTGAAGTTCGGGGTCCCTCTTATTTTCAATGGCGCTTTACCAGCCTATCGAAAAATCAGATCCAGCCCGCAGGGCATAAATCCCATACAGGCGGAGACCCGTTTAAACAGCAGTTTATCCAAATAGCAACTCACGTAATCACTCTCCCGCCGCACGACCTTTCAGCCGTTTCCTTTGAAGCAGTTTATACGAGCAGATGGAGCAATGCACAGATGCAAGGCAGAACTTTTCGTGGGCTGTAATTGCTTAGGTCATAACGCCGGAATAACGAAGACAGGTGCTCCAGCCCATAAAAGCCGAGTTCTACAGGGTTTTCGCATTTAAGTGGCCTATTGTGGGGGCTTTTTGCGGGTTTCCTGACCACAGATTTGTCCATATTGATCGTCGAAAAAGCTATTGTATACCGCGATTTTGCAACCTATACTCACTCATGCAAGATCGATTGTTCCCCTGACGTATGTCGCGGGGCGAGCCAGAGACTTGGCACACTTTTACGCAGATGGCGGCTCGGTGTACACAAATTCCGGATGAAGCAGACATAGCCGCCCGTCACTATGTCTGAGGGACAGAGTGAGCAGTGAACAAAATGGCGGAATATTGGAGGTATTTATGCGGCTAAACAGAGTCATGTGACGTTCAAACTGGCAGTGGCCCGGCCAGGCGAAGGGAGATGGTGCTCCCCGATTAGATATCCGCAGTTCCCTAGTCTCCATGGTTCCTGAGACGCAAAGGCTGTGGGGTCAAGTTGGATTCTTATCTGTCGCATGTCGCGACAAACCGCGGTCCGTCCGGTTGGCGGACAATGTAACTGCTCTACAAGGGAGCAATAGGAGTTTTATCATGAGTATCAAATTTAACATTCTGGCTGTGTCGGCGAGCTTGGCGATGGCGTCAACGGCGATGGCGACCACTACTACAATCATCTCGGACACATTCCCCAGCACACAAGGCATCGGATCTGGCTCCTATTTGGCGGGATCCTCACCGAATGTTGGTCCGACTGGTGCCACCTGGGTGACTAATTTAGACGGAGGTGCCATCTCGAGCACCAGCAGTTACCAGCCCTTTATTGGGCCACCGCCTGACACAGCTAATCCAGCAACTAGTGTGGCGATCTTCCCTAACGCCGTTACTGGTGATGTAGCGGCTGCTATTGGATTTACGCCAACCGGAAATGGCATCCTTTCCCTCACGGCGACATTGGATTGGGAAGGTGGCTCGTGGCTTGGAATGGGATTTGCAAATGCGGCAAGCACCGCTAATCCATCTGGCAGTCCGGGCCAGTCCGGGCCATGGATGCTGATAACCTCAAGCGTGCAAATGTTTGGGGGGACCGGTAGCACTGGTAACTTCGTCGTCCAAGGCGTCAATACTCGTCTAAACACTGTAACATTTACCTATAACCCGGCGACGATGATGGAAACTTTGGATGTGTCTAACGCGGGCAAAGGTTCCGACTACCTCACAGCCAGCGTGCCGCTCTCGCATTTTGGTGTCACAACTGCCCCGACCATTAACTCGATCTATTTCGTGACCAGGGGTGGCAGCACTAATGGCAGCAACTTCAGCAACGTGACTCTCACGCAGGGACCTGCTCAAGTTGTTCCGGAACCGGCGGCGTTCGGTCTGCTGGGCGTGGCTGGTGCAGCCCTGCTGCTGCTTCGCCGTCGCAGAACCGTCTGATCGCCACCGCGGTAACGTATCGTCTTTCCCTCCCAGCGCGGGGCTGATTTCGCAGTCGGAATCAGCCCCGCGTTTATACGTTGCATAGTTATTCCTGATGCAAATTGAAAAACGGCGAGCAAAGTTAGGTAAGTGACTTAACGGCATGAAGGCCCAGCGAACCGGACAACAGGAGAAATTCCAGCATGCGTATAGCGCGATTACACCAGAGTTCGGCATGCGCTGGGTCGATTTTACCGGTGTTGCCGTTTGCCGCATTTTCCCTGCGGGAAACCTCTGCGGGAATAGATGTGCCCAGTGTTCAAGGTATCATAAGCTGGGTTTACTAACCTCCTTCGAAACGACAGATCCCAGAGTTCTTTGGACTTAATTGCCGTTGCCGTGCCGGAACCAATCCCGCCGGTGATGCTGGGTGCGGCCTTGTCGGCACTGATGTTACGGCGGCGGCGCAAGGCCTGATTGATGTGAACTATTTAAGAAGGGACCGCTCAATGCTGGTGTCACCAAGTCGATGCGCATTTTCACGGTGGATTTATCTTTGTTTACGGACCGGTGTTTTCGTGCTCTACATTGGCCGGAGCGGCTTTCCTGCGGCAGTGTCCGCATCACCGTCCGCCCGGATTCCTGCGGCGGATCGCATCAGGCCGCGGTTATCCAACGCCGGTAAGGCCCTGTCAAATGCCCCCAGCCGTCCGCGTTGCCAATGGTTACGGAATCCCATTGGACTGCAGTCGCCGAACCCGCGCCTGACATGGTTGGTGCCGCAGCGGCGGGCGCTAAGCCACGAAGCCTATTATCAGATTCAGGTGGCCAGCTCGCCGATCAATCTCAAGCGCGGCCGTGATTTGATTTGGAATTCCGGAAAAGTGTTGGAAAATCCGGATTTCCTACCGCAATATGGCGGGCCGGCATTCAGAGCATACCGACATTATTACTGGCACGTGCGGGTTTGGGGTAAGGACGGCTGGAAGTCGCACTGGAGCCGGATTGCAAATTGGATGACCGGGCCGCTTCATACCAGCAACTGGCGGGGATACTGGATCAGCTACCGGCACAAAATCAATAATCCCTTTTATCAATCGGCGCACAACGCCTACTACGGCTTACCTCTGCCGAGGTGGACGAGAAGACTCGAGCAAGCCGACTGGATCCTTTCCGCCGGCGCGGCGGTTCCCGGTTCATTCAATGCACCTCCCGGATTGTATGAGCTAAGCCGGAGTTTTAAGCTGCCCGTGGGCGTAAAATTCCGCGGAAGTTACCTTACCATTGCCGCCGATAATGGCTGCAATGTGGCGATAAACGGCAACGTGGTGTCGTCGGGGTTCGCAGCGCCATGGAATCACCCAGCGGTGTTGAATGTTACGGCTACTCTGCACGGCGGAGAAAACAGGATCGCGGTGCTGTTGAAAAATGATGGCAACCGGCCGAGCCCGGCGGGGTTGATAGCGGAGTTGGCCATACGCGGATCCAATGGATTTCATAAGCGACTGGTCACCGACAGTCGGTGGCGCGCCCAAGCCGCACCTACGGGTGCCGGCTGGCTGGCCGGTGCCGCGAAAGCAAGAAAGGCGGTGGTAATGGCGCCATGGGGCGGCGGTCCGTGGAGCACGATCAGAGGGCTTCAGCCCAACTGGGTGCAAAAAGAGCCGGACCCGATTTTTCGCAAAGTGTTTCGTGCGCCAGTGCACCTAATACAAGCATACATGTACATGGCTTCGCCAAGCTATTGGAAGGTGCTGATCAATGGGAAAAAAGTAGGCAAGGGTGAGCTGGAGTCCACGCTGTACGATTATACCAGGGCGGTACCGTACCAGAGTTTCAACGTACGGTCGTTACTCAAGCCGGGGAAAGAAAACGTGGTGTCAATTGAGTTGGGGAACGGCTGGTACAATTTCATGGAACCCAACCCCGGCGGCTATCAACATGCCCTTTGGCGAGCGTGGCCAAGAGTGCGCATGAACCTCCTGATGCGGAGCTCTGACGGTGCGTCGGCCTGGTTGGCTACCAATAGCAGTTGGCAGGCCGCGGACGGCCCGTATCTGGCCGACGGCATCTATAACGGCGAAGTTTACGACGCGGCGCAGAAAATTCATGGATGGAACAATCCAGATCGGAAACTGGCACAGCTTGTTGACGCCAAAATTGCAAAAGCCCCCGCAGGCCGGCTTACCACGCAACTCATGCCGCCATGCGAGGTCATAGAGCGGTTGGCGCCGGTATACATCCGCGAGCCAAAGCCACAGGTATTTGTGGTCAAATTCCCACAGAATATGTCGGGCTGGGTAACCCTGACGGCCAAGGGCCGGCCGGGTGTCCCCGTCGTGCTGCAATATGCGGAACTCATCAAGCAAAATGGGTTGGTGAACCAGGCCCCCATTTCCAGTCAGGCCTCAGCCGGCCCATTTCAAACTGACGTCTATATTCCCGCGAACAGCAATCCGTTCACGTACCATCCTGATTTTGCGTATAACGGCTTTCAGTACGTACAGATCAGCGGACTAGCGGCGAAAAATGATATTCTCCGGATTCGGGCCGACTTTATCCATACGGTCTTTCATCGCTCCGGTACGTTCTGGAGTTCCAACGCGCTGCTGAACGCGATTGCCGACGCTACCAGCCGCAGCTATTGCAGCAACTTCATGGGGTATCCGACTGATTGCCCGCAGCGGGAGAAAAACGGTTGGACCGGTGATGCCTGGCTGGGGGCAGCGCAAGGAATGATGACCTATAACAATCAACTCGGCTATGCCAAGTGGCTTAACGATATAAGCGACACGCAATTTCCCAATGGCCGGCTTCTCGTGGTGATGCCCAATCCGTCGGCATGGGATTGGGACCGTGGAAAATATCCTGATCCGGACTGGGAAAGCGCCGATGAATTCGTCTGCTGGTGGCAGTACCTGTATTTTGGCGATGGTCGAATTTTAAGCGAGCATTTTAACGGCCTCAAACGATACTTCCGCTTTGTAATGAGCTATGCCCAACATGATATTCTGCCCAACGGCGCGGGTATTGGCGACTGGGGCAACCCGGCCCGACGCAGACCCTCCATTTCTTTTTCGTCGACCTGTATCCTCTATCATGATGCAGTGCTCCTGGCCCGGATCTCCGAGGTGCTCGGTAAACGAAAAGACGTGGCGGCATTTACCGCAGATGCGGCTACCATCCGGCAGGCCTTTAATCAACGATTCTACAAGGGCCATGGCGTGTACGGCGATGGCGGCCAAACAGCGCAGGCCATGCCCCTCTATTATGGAGTTGCAACCCGGAAAACACGCCCGTTGGTGCTCCAACGTCTGGTGCTGGCGGTGCACCGGCATGGGGATCATTTGGACGTCGGTGTTCTGGGCGACAAATGTCTGTTTCGGGTCTTAAGCAGATACGGCCACGCCGCTTTGGCGTATCGTATCGCGACCCGAACCACCTACCCCAGCTATGGGCAATGGATACGCCACGGGGCCACAACGTTGTGGGAAGGTTGGGGGCTGCTGCCCGCCTCACACAACCACATCATGTTCGGCGATATTTTGGGTTGGATGTACAATGATATGGCAGGCCTGAAGCCCGATTGGCGATCACCCGGATTCCGAACGATCCTTATCAACCCGCACCCCGTTAAGGCTCTGGCTTGGGCACAAGCGGAGCATGAAAGCCAATTTGGACTTATTAAAAGTGCGTGGCGCTGGCAGGGCCGACAATTGGTATTGAGCATTACCATTCCGCCCGCGAGTTCGGCGTTGATCACGCTGCCGGGAGCGGGCAATCAAGTGGTGCAATGCAATGGTAGGCCTATGGTCTCGATTGCTGGCGGCGTAGCGGACGTGAGCCGCGTGGTGTCTTTTGGTCCGGGAACGTACCGCTTGGTCTACATGCCGCACGGGCTGCACTAACCCGGATATTTCATCGTTAAAGGCCGATGTATCTGGGCCAACAATGGGCCGAGCCGCGGAGCATAAATACCCGCTGATTCGTCCATGCTGACCGTCGAAAAAGCTATTGTATTGGCTGATTTTACGAGATACACTTACATTGGAAAGGTTAGTTCAGTTTCCTTTTTACGGCTATCGCGGTTTTGACCGCAGGCCCTTGGCGCTGGGACGTAAGCTGTGGTATGTCGCCATCATGATTCTGATAACGATAAGCTTACGGCCTTTCGTGTAAATTGCAGTTTGAGAAAAGAGCAAGTAGCAAGGTATCTGTGTATCTGTCGCAATTCGCGACAAACCGCAGTCCGTCCGGTTGGCGGATGATGCAAAAGTTCTACATGCGGAAAAAAAGGAGTCTGATTATGGGACCCAGCAAATGTATCCATTCACGCAGGGTACGGCCGGCTGCTGCCACCGTATCGCAATCTGTAAAGTCGTCCAAGGGTGCAAACAACCCATCAGGCGGGTTCACTCTTATTGAACTTCTGGTGGTGATATCCATCATCGCGGTTCTCATCAGCCTGCTTCTGCCGGCATTGGCGCGAGCGAAGATTTTGGCGCAAAGGATTCAATGCGCGTCCAACCTTCACCAGATCGGCATGGCCATGCAGGAATATGCTAACGAATTTGGGATGTATCCGCCGGGTGACACGGAAACCTATCCCATGGGCAGTTTTAATAATGCGGGCTTCACTCCTCCTAACGGAGAGCCTTCGGCGAGAACACCGGCATGGGGGCTGGCGTTATTGTATTACGATTCTTTTACCGTCCTACATTCGGGCCTCGCATTGACGAATATCCGTCCGGGAATTCTCAGCCCCACGCCCACCGGCATTTCCCTGTTGTTTTCACCGGAACCTGGAATGGCCAGTATGGCCAATCAAATTAACAAGGGCGATTGGACCAGCAATGGCCAGGACATGCTGCAGAACTGGAGTTTTATCACCGGTTATTGCTACTGGGTGGATCGTGGCACAAGCGGAAACACGCAGGCCGGTACCTACAGCTCCGGTGCGCCACAAAACGGTGGCGTGGCTGGCTACAGCCCAAGCTATGACTGGTTCATGTACCAAACCCGCTATCATCCACCATATACAATTACTGACGAGTACTTCAACACAGACACGAATCACATGCCTGCGGAAAACCAGAATTCCAATCCCGGGTCTCTTCTGTGCTCCGATCTTGCAGCTACGACTGGTCCATTTCTGCCGTACCAAGGTTTCAACTCAAGCTACGGAGCCTACGGAACTGGAAATTCGGGAATTTGGCCTATGTCAAATCATGTCGATACACCAAATAATAACTGGCTACCGGATGGCGTGCATGACCTGTATAACGATGCTTCGGTATCATGGGATCCCATCGGGCAGGCGAAGGTGCATTATTACTTTGGTGCCGGAAGTGTTCGTTATTATATGTGGTAGCTTGAACGCGTACGCCCGATTATAGGGTTCTGGGGCAGATTGCCGTGCCTGCCACTGTTAGAAAGGCAATGTTGGCACTTTAGAAAAGTGCCAGTGAAATCTAAGCGACGTACGATGAACTCTGCCTACGTTGTATTATTTATTTGTTGGGATTTCATTGGCAGCCGGTACCTTCTAATAGTATGGTTGCCGAACTCCCATGTACCGCCGAAAGGTACGCTTTCATACGGTTGCAATACTTGCGAATTACGCTGCAACTGTCGTGGGTATACCGTGAACCGGCCCACTGTCTTTCATTGTTTATAATTCCAACTATCGTCACAGCATCTTTCACAAGGACATTTCTACGATGGGAAATCAATCCATGGAAAATTCAAATTCGCCGGTATTAGTTACCCGCCGCAAGGCCATGGGAGCATTGGCCGCGGTCGCCGTGTCGCTGCAAGCGGGGCGTTCGGCGTCGGCGCGCCATGTACAGTCTGCGTCGGACGAATTTACTCAGAACGGTCCACATGGTTCTATTGAGTCTGGTGGCGTTGCTGTGTCGGATATTACGCAAGTGTATCCCGGCGTCTGGAAAGTTCATTTCGGTGGTGCTAGCGAAAGAGTCACGCCGTTGACCTTCCGCTCAGCCTCCGCCAATCCTGCTGCAATCGGCGCATTGCCTGAGGTGCCAGCAATTCCCTTGGATATTAAAGCGATGTCTTGGACGCTTTCGGCACGCGGGGTCTCGCTGCAGATGCCTATGACCCCCGACGAGCATATTTACGGCCTCGGCTTGGATACTGAAATATTTGATATGACCGGTCGTCGAGCCACTTGTGCGCCATCTGATAATCCGCAGGACAAAATGGATTATTCGCATGCGCCCGTGCCGTTCTATGTTTCTAGCCGTGGATACGGCGTGTATGTGGATACCGCGCGCTATGCGTGGATTTATACCGGCAACGTAGCGCCGGTAACCAATGCTGGCAACGGTAGGCACGAAGATGGAGTCCAACCCGCACTAAGTACGCGGGAGCTATATCGCCCACGCGAAACAAGTCATAAAACCATGATGATTGATGTTCATCCGTCGCGGGGTGTGGATATTTATATTTTCGGCGGTCCAACGCTGCGCGACGCGGTGCAGCGTTACAACCTGTTTTCCGGGGGTGGTGCGGTGCCTCCATTGTGGGGGCTGGGTATGCACTTCCGCAGTGCTTCGCACATGCCTGGAAGGCAGATTCTGGCTCTGGCCAAGCGCATTCGTAACCAGCGCATGCCCTTCACGATGTGGGGCATTGAGCCGGGCTGGCAAAGCCATGCCTATTCCTGTTCGTTTATGTGGAATAAAGAAAACTTTCCTGATCCCGATGGGTTTATCGGGGAAATGAAAGGCATGAATTATCACATTAATCTCTGGGAACATGCCTTCACGAATCCCATATCGCCGATGTTCAAGAAATTAAAGCCCTGGTCGGGCAATTACCTGGTCTGGGATGGATTGGTGCCGGATTTCGCCACCCCGCAGGCGCGGAAAATATGGATCGACCATCATGACCAAATCATGTTCGACAAAGGGGTTGATGGGGTTAAGCTTGACGAATGCGATAATCAACCGTATCGCGCTCATCCGTGGTCATTTCCCGAAGCCAGTGTGTTTCCATCCGGCTTGGATGGAGAGCTCATGCACAGTCTGTTTGGCGTGCTTTATCAGCAGACCATGATTGAACCGTTAACGCGCCGTAATCTCCGAACTTGGGGGTTGGTACGTGACAGTTTTTCCCTGGCGGCACCGCTGCCGTTTATGTTGTACAGCGACACCTATGATCTAGCCTGCTACTTGCGGGGTGTCTGTAAACAGGGCTTCTGCGGACTATTGTGGGATCCCGAATTGCGCCAGGCGGCCTCGGTGGAGGATCTGTTTCGGCGCATTCAACTGGTAATTTTCTCCCCCATGGCTGTGGTGGATTGCTGGTACATGAATCTCCCGCCCTGGCTGCAGGTTAACAAGGCCATGAGCAATCGCGGTGAACTCATGCCGGATCATCAGGCGGTTACCGAGGCTGTCCGGAAGCTTTTCGAATTACGCATGAGCCTGATTCCGTATCTTTACGCGGCGTTTAATGAATATCGCCGCACCGGCATGCCGCCGATCCGCGCTATGGTGATGGATTGGCCGCAAGACCCCCGCACTTATGAAATCGATGATCAATTCATGTTCGGCCCGGCGATCATGGTAGCACCGATCCTGACAGGTCAGACGGAACGCAAAGTATATCTGCCGCATGGCACGTGGTATGATTTTGCCACACGTCAGGAATACAAAGGTGGCGGATGGATCACTATCAGCAGACCTCCGGAAGAGGTTCCGATGTTTGTGAAATCCGACACCCTGTTACCGCTGGCCCGCCCGGTGGAATATATAACACCTGAAACCTGCTTTGAAGTAACGGTGCACGTATTCGGCAAAGCGCCTGCACCGATCACACTTTATGAAGATGACGGCATGAGCTATGATTTCCAAAAGGGGAAACAGAACCGGATCGCAATAACTTGGACGCAAGGGCGAGGTGAGGTGCAAAAATCAGGTGCTTACAGCGGGCCGATACGGTATAAAATAGCAGCGTTCGAACAGAAGTGAGCTGTCGTATCAAAGGGCCTGGCAAAACGAACGATCCAGAAATATCTTTTCCTGACGACAAGTAGCAGTCTGCTTTCGCATTTATGTTTAGTCGCTAATAGTGTTGATGCTGGATCGCTCAACTTTGGTTTGAGGCATCGCGAATGTGTATTGAAAAGGTAAAATACGGAGGTCACGGATGTACCAGAATGCTCAGGTGCGTTTTTTAAACGTTGTCACAATGATTTTGGTTGTTGTTTTCCTCATCAGTGAAAACGTTGGTGCGCATGTGATAATGCTGCGAGTGGAACCGAACCGGACAGATCCCGCAATTACCACAGTTCACGGGCCGGATATCGCTCTCTATGATCCACAGGCGATTCCTCGCCATCAGTTATTTCTGTTTATCGTCGGGACCGGGGCCAAAGCGGCGGGTAGCCGGCTTATCGATACCGCCTTTGCGCGATGGGGCTATCACGCGGTTAGCATCGACTACGAGGATAATGTTGTTGCGGTGGCATGCGCGCACAGCACTGATCCCACGGCTTTCGGCCGTTATCGCGACGCCATTGTCACTGGTGCTCAAGTATGCGGGAAGATAAAGGTAACCAGCGCTAATTCGATATTGAATCGTTTCGAAAAACTGCTGGTTTATCTAGTGAAGCACGACCCTGACGGCGGATGGAGCCGATTTCTGAAAGGCGGTCAGCCAGATTGGCGGCGAATTATTGTAGCCGGCCATTCTCAAGGGGCGGGACACGCGGCATACATCGGCAAGCTGTTCAGAGTTGATCGTGTATTGATGTTTTCAGGCCCGCAGGACTATATGGATGACCTTCATAAGCCAGCGCCGTGGCTCTATGGAAAAAGCGCTACGCCACCTTCCAGGTTTTTCGCCTTCCTGGCCCGTAAAGATCCATTTAATGTGCGCCACCAGATTGCTAACTGCAAGGCGCTTATGCACCTTGTAAATCCTCATCCCCTGATGGTTCAGCCGGGAGGTGCTATCCAAGGCATTCATCACATCCTTATCAACGATTTCCCCACAAAATGGCCCCACTCTTCCACATTGTTGTGGCGGTTCCGTAACGTGTGGAGGTATCTGGCCACGGCAAAAGATAAATAACCGCAAGTGCCGTACCTACATTGACGGCGATGCTTATAACAATATTTAGATAATTACCGATGGAAGCCCCGGTTCATAGCGAGGACACAAGGTTTGTATGCACCCTTGACCATGTTTCAGTGGTCGCTTCTGTAAATCGCACTCGGGTCCAGCCGTTGGGCATAGGACATCATCAGGAACGCTGAAAGCTGCGTAAATCTCGGCCGGTCGGCGAAAACAACCGCCGCCAGTTGGCGCATGGCGCGGTCACCTGCCGGGGTCAGGTTTTGATCGGCGGGGAGATAACGCGAGAATATGAATTCATGAAAGGGCAGTCCACCGAATTTCATGCCCCACCCTTTGTTCACGGGCCATGACCGCTTTGCAGGCGCAATGGACTGCTGCTTGACAATCCAATGGAGATACCAATTCACCTTCGCCAATGCCGGCCGCGCCAGCGCCGCGTCTTTATCGATATACGGCCACCCCGATGAATAACTTTCCATGACATACATGATCATCGCCGGCCCCTGCTGCGACAGTGGAAACGGTCTTTCTTTGCTCAAATTCCGTTGATTCAGCCAATTCACCGCTCGCAATCCGGCGTTAAGATAATGTTGGTTGCGCGTGTTCGCATAAAGAACAAACGACAGCGAACCGAATAAGGCGGTGCTACACCACCATGCCCGGTTGGATTGCGTCCAGAGTCCGTCACTGACGCCGCCGGATGGCCGCACGTAGCGTTTTATGACCATATTTGCGAACTTCTCCGCCGAATCCAGGAGACGGTGCCTTGCGGAGCCGCGGCATCTTACCGAAGTCGCCACCACTGCCATGCCAATCGACGAACTATCCGCTACGTACCAGTCGCCTGTTACACTTCCCGGTTTTCGGTTGTAGTTCATGTAATATGCGCCACTGGGCCTCATGCGCTGTTGATACTTGACCATGCGTCGTGACCAAACCCGGCAGGCATTCAGATATGTCCGGTTATCCGTCATGTCATACGCCGCGCACAACGCGCGGACGGCGTAAGAGTCTACGAAGAACGGACCGCGGAGCTTCTCGTTGGTAATCTTGGCCGCTGCCAGAGTGCATAATTGTAAAAACTGCCGCCGCATGACGGTGTTACCGCGTTGATCAGCTTCCGCCGCTGCTGGTGCCGCTTGAAGTGTACCCACCGCGACCATGATTACCAGCAGAACTCCCGAGAGACAAAAAAAAGCTACTTGAACCTTTTTGTATGTGAGCCTCAAATTTATTTACTCCTATGTTTGTGTGTCAGCGTGACGCTGTTGTGGGTTTTATAGTTTTGGGCGGGGTGTCGGCCTGTTCGCACACGACGCCTGGAGGCAGTGCCAATCGCACGGAAAACCCCCAATCTCCACTGTGCTGACTTACTTGCGCGACCACCTGATTCCAGCCCTTACGCAGGTGTATTTGCGTGATATCCGGGGGCGGATCGGACAGATCGATAATCCCGCGCGCCCTGGGCGAATGGATAACTTGCCTTCGATTAATCCAAAGAGTCATGGCGTTATTGTGTCGCACACTAATTTGACCTGTGATTGGTGAAGGCGCTTTGACCCAGGTCGCCGCCAGGGCCGCGGCATTTATCTCGGGGTACATTTCACGCAAATCGATCCACCATTTAAGGGAATCCAGATGTTGCGCGAAATTGGCATAGCCCCGGTGGCTGACAACCGCAGGCCATGGTCGCCACCGGATTTTTTGGCGATTTTTCCCTTTATATACCTTTTCAAGCGCGGCTTGCGTGATTATAGCGTCACCCTGGACCGGGGCGGGTCCTATGGAAAAGGGGCCGAGGATATTCCAGTGACTCAGCAATCGGTGTTGAATGTCAATACTTCGGTTTACAGAGCCCTCTGATAGGCCGGTGTGCCACTGTAAAGCTGCGGTTCCAACGAAATGATAAAGCGGATATTCCCGGGCGACCATAAATGGAAGAAAAACAAATTCTGATGATCTTTTTGCATGGAGGACAAACGCCCGCTGTGCCAGCCCAGGCACATGAACGGCCAACGTAGTATCGCCAAATCCCGTGGGCTTCAGCGTGTGCAGCATAAGTCCGGTGTTGTATCCTTGAACATTGTTGACGGCTTGAAATCGTTTATAGTAGCGCGGTCTGTCATGCGCGAGTATTCCGGCACCGGCCCGGCGCAGTTTTACCGCAGCGCCGATAAATGTGTTGGTCATCGCAAATGCGGCCGCATAGGCCTGCGGATTTCGATAGTGTTGGATATCGGCCCGGATGTTTGTAAAGTCGGTGTCTGAGGCTTTTAACTCCGCCAGAATGGTCGATGACGAAGTGGAACCAAATTCCTGTGCGGCTTGGGAACGAAGCGTTTGCAGACACAGCAGCAATTCATCGAGTTGAAATTTCCATCGCGCCCGAATGTCGCCTGCGCCGGCCAGAGCATGATGTACCATAGCCAGACGATTCACAATCCGTGGCAGCAGGGCTTGGACCGCTGGTGAGCCTTGGAACGTCACGTTGACCATGACCGGCTTGCGGATGGTCATGCCGGGCAGACGAATTTCAGTGGTCGTGGTGACAGGATCATATTCATAGCCCGGCAGGGCGGTAATTGAATAGAGAACGGGTGTCCCATTTACAGTTACGCTCTGGGGGCGGGTTGTCACCGGCAGCCGGATGATAAGCCCGCGCGACGTCGGTTGGCCGGCATAAGTGCCCAGGGTCGGACCAACGGTGAGATCAACGCCTTGACGACCGGTGTTCTCGTACGTCAATGGCGTTAGGGAATACGCACCATGCAGATAGGCCGAGGATCGTCCATTATCCTCATAGAGTGTAAATTTTCCGCTCCGGCCCGGGTACGCGCAAATAACCAGTGGATCGGCCGATGTTGCCGCCATACGCAACGTCGCGCGCTGCATGGGCAGCGGCACGCCACCGCGCGCGAATACAGGTATCTGGTCGGCGGTGGCCAGGACGGGGTGATCACCGGACCGGTGCACATTCTGATTAGTAAATAGATTCCACCAGGTGCCCTTGGGGAACCACATGTCCGCCGCCCCCATCCAGGCCTTGCCCAGACCACGGTCGACAATAGGGGACACCAGCAGAGACGGGCCGAATTGATATTCTCCTGGATGTGTATAGGCCGCTTTGGCGGAAGGATCCGCCAGATAGAGCGGACGGACCAACGGCCGCGATTGCGTCCAGCACTGGTAAGCCAGCGAGTAGATATAGGGAAAAAGTCGTGATCTAAGGTCGTAGGCTCGGCGAACGGCGTATTCTGTCTGCTTGCCGTAGTACCATGGCACACGATAATTGCCGAATTCTCTCGAACCGTGTGTTCTGAATACGGGGCTTAAGGCTCCGAATTGCACCCATCGTGTAAACAGTTCCGCGCTGGGTATGGATAATCGGAATAGATCG
>JAJZGH010000056.1 GCA_021798635.1 Planctomycetota bacterium
CGAATCACATGCTCGGGACAGGAATCGAACCTGCACTCCTTTCGGAACCGGAACCTAAATCCGGCGCGTCTGCCAATTCCGCCACCCGAGCGGGCAAAACGCTATTTTAACATAGTCTCTGCATCTTGACACTCGTGTTGACATCCCACACGTCAGCAGTTATACCTAACATATACCTAACTTTTAGAGGGCTATATGAGTCTGTTTTTATGTGTTTATCTGCCCGACTGGGATATTCAGGCCATGCGGTTAAAACAACGGCGGGCTGATGCACTCTTATCCGCCAAGGCGCCGCGGCCCCTGCTGTTGATGGTGGAACAGGCACGGCAGGAAGTTGTGGGGCGATGTTGCGATATCTGCCGCCGGCGAGGCATTGTTCCCGGCATGGCGGTGACGGAAGCACGGGCCTTGTTACCCCGCGTGGAGATGATGCCTTTGGACGGCATGGCCGGCACGCGGCTGCTGGAAAAGTTGGCGCGCTGGGCGTTGCGCTTTTCTCCTCTGGTAAGTATCGGGGAGCCATTCCCGGATCATCAACCTTGCCCCGCTGCGGATTGCCTGTTACTTAACATCACCGGAATGGAACATCTGTTTAACGGGCCTCGCGCCTTAGCCCGGCGCATCACCGCCCTGCTGCGTCATAATGCATTAACCTGCCGCACCGCCATTGCTCCAACCCTCTCCAGTGCGGCAGCGCTGGCACGTTATGCGGAAACGCCTGCATTCATTGACGATGCCGCTGATATTCCCGCCGCTGTGCGGAACTTTCCCCTGGCGGCATTACGCCTCAGTGCCGACACGCAGGCGGCATTGCGCGAAACAGGCGTAACGTGCCTGGGGGAAATAATGACCCTGGCGCGTGATCAACTTGCGGTTCGCTTTCCACCAGAATTACTGCTGCGATTGGATCAACTGCTGGGGCACCGGATGGAATTGCCGCCCTTGATCACCTTATCCAGTACGCCACAGGCCCAGTGGCGGGCGGATGGACCGGTGGAAAATCTGGAGGGGATTCTACTGGCGGCTCAAGCATTAACCGATCAGTTATCACAGACATTAACTCAACGCAATTTGGGTACCACGCTGCTGGCAATAGAAATGCAGGGGGAATATACGGGGACATCCACCGTCACGATTCCTCTGGCGCAGGCGGTACGGCGCGCCGACCGGCTGTGGGCGGCTATTCGACCGCGAATAGAGCAACTGCGGCTCACTAGCGGCATTGAAGTTATCACCCTCCGTGCGGAGCAAACACATCTTCTTCCACCGGAGCAATTACACGCTGATACCTGCACCGCCTGGCAATCCAGCCCCACCATGGCACCGCTGGCTCCAGTGCTGGACATTTTGCAAACTCGACTGGCCGGCCGGCGCATCGGCATGGCTGCGGGCGGACAGTCGCATATTCCGGAGCAGGCGATGCGTCTGAACAGGCTCAACACAATGCATCGCAATATGGCGTCACCAGCCTCACACGCATCACCCGATGGATTTGTCATCATTCCCCGCCCCTCGCTGCTGCTGGCTCCGCCGCAACAGGCGCAGGTGATAACCGGAGGCGTTTCTAACATCCCGGAACATATTCAATGGCAGGGCCGCATTTATACCTGTCAGCAGGTAATCGGACCGGAACGTTTAACCATACCCTGGTGGACGGGCAGCGCACCAGTCACACGGGACTACTTTGCCGTGCTGGATCAGAGGGGGCAATGGCTATGGGTGTTTCATGAATTGGAAACCGGACAATGGTTGCTGCATGGTCTGTGGGTGTGAGGTGCGATTTTTGTGATGTGAGCGGATATGCCCGAGCAACCTGAAAAGCGTTATAAACCAGTGGTGACACATCGGCGCGCAGCCGATGCCGCGGCAACGCACTATGTGGAATTACAAACCACCAGCAACTTCACATTTTTGCATGGAGCCAGCCACCCGGAGGAACTTATTCAGCGGGCCGCCGAACTGGAATATGATGCCATTGCCTTGACGGATCATGCCACTATGGCGGGCACAGTGCGGGCGCACATCGCGGCTAAACAGGCCGGCATACACCTGATTGTGGGAACATATCTACGCATTGATTTTCCCTCATATAATGCCAGTTCCCCACCCTCTTGCCATGTACTGTTATATCCCACCGATGTGGTCTCTTATGGTCGCCTGTGCCAACTTATCACCTTGGGACGCAGACAAGCCGCCAAGGGATCTTATCGCATCACCCTGGAAAATGTATTAGCCCATCAGGCCGGTCTGCTGGTTATTGCCTTACCGCCGGCGCACGCGAATGCCTCCTTTACCGATACGCTGATGACCTTCAAATCCATAGTGGACGATGATCGGCTTTCCTTGGCAGTTGTCCGCCGTTACACCCGCGATGACGCCCAAACACTTAATCGACTCGCGGAGATATCCCGTCGCACGGATATCGCACTGGTGGCCGTGAATGATGTGCTGTATCACACACCACAACGCCAGCGGCTTCAGGATGTACTGGCCTGCATCCGTCTGGGGTGCACAATTCATGAACTGGGCCTGCAGCGCATCGCCCATGCCGAGCGGCATTTGAAATCACCGGCGGAAATGTGCCGCTTATTCCGGGATTATCCGCAGGCCTTGCAACGACCGGTGGAAATAGCGGCCCGGGCCAAAGCTTTTTCCATGGATCAGTTGACCTATCACTATCCACATGAAATTTGCCCGCCCGGCCTTACGCCGATGGACTACCTGATCCAATTAACATTACAAGGTGCCGCGCAACGCTATCCGGAGGGCGTGCCGGAATCACTGCAACGGCGGCTGGAGCATGAATTTTCCCTGATCCGGGAATTAAATTATCCCGCGTACTTTCTCACCGTCTATGACATTGTGCGCTTTGCGGTATCACAGAATATTTTATGCCAGGGGCGCGGCGCGGCGGCCAATTCCGCAGTCTGTTATTGCCTGGGTATTACGGCGGTGGATCCCCAGCGCATTGACCTGCTGATGGAGCGTTTCATCAGTAAAGAACGAAATGAGCCGCCGGATATTGATATCGATTTTGAACATGAACGCCGGGAGGAAGTCATTCAATATATCTATAAACGTTTTGGCCGAGATCGCGCGGCGATCACCGCGGAAATTATTTCCTATCGCCGCAAAAGTGCGCTAAGGGATGTGGGCAAAGCCATGGGCCTTTCCTTGGATTGTGTAGACAAACTGGCGAAAAGCGGCGACTGGTGGGAAAAAGGAATGATCCGGGAACACCAACTGCGTGCCCTGGGGCTTAACGCCTCAGATCCAACGCTTGCACAGGTACTGGAACTGGCGGGAGAATTAATCGGCTTTCCCCGCCATTTATCGCAGCATGTCGGAGGTTTTGTCATTACAGAACAACCGCTGTGTGAACTGGTCCCCATTGAAAATGCCGCCATGCCGGATCGCTCCATCATTCAATGGGACAAGGATGATCTGGATGCGATGGGCATTTTGAAAATTGATATTCTGGCCCTGGGAATGCTCACCTGCATCCGCAAAGCCATTGATCTGGTCAATAGCCAACCTATCCCCTGCCGTCCCGCGGTGGCTGTCACCTTTCCTACCGTTCCGCCCGAGATAACCGGGGTTTATGACATGCTGTGCCGGGCAGATAGCATTGGCGTATTTCAGGTGGAATCCCGCGCACAGATGGCCATGCTGCCCCGGCTTAAACCAAGATGTTATTACGATCTGGTCATTGAAGTGGCTCTGGTGCGACCCGGCCCCATTCAAGGCGGCATGGTGCATCCCTATTTGCGCCGCCGTAGCGGGCGGGAACCCGTGGACTATCCATCCCCCGCGGTGCGCGGAGTATTGGAACGCACATTAGGCGTACCGCTTTTTCAGGAACAGGTTATGCGGCTGGCCATGGCGGCGGCGGGTTTTACACCGGGGCAGGCCGATGCATTACGCCGCAGCATGGCGGCATGGAAACGCAAGGGTAACCAGTTGGCGGCATTCGGCGGCCAATTGATCACCGGGATGTTGGCCAACGGCTATACGCAGGAATTTGCCCAACGCTGTTTTGAGCAAATTAAAGGCTTCGGAGAATATGGATTCCCCGAATCTCATGCCGCCTCGTTTGCGCTATTGGTTTATGTATCCGCATGGTTGAAATGCTTTTATCCGGCAGCTTTCGCGGCAGGCCTGTTAAACAGTCAGCCGATGGGATTTTATCAACCGGCACAAATTATCCGCGATGCGCAAAATCACAACGTGCAGGTGCTGCCGGTGGATGTGAACCATTCCCAGTGGGACTGCACACTCGAACCGGTGCCGGGCGATAGCTCTTCGACAAGCCATCAGTTGTGTTCCGGGCCGGCCTTGCGGTTGGGCTTGCGCATGGTCCGCGGGCTGCATCAAAGTGGTGCGGATTTAATAGGCGATGCGGTGGCACGCCATGGCCCCATGGATTCCATTTCCACGTTACGCCGCTTGAGCCGCTGTTCCCTGGCGGATTTAAAATCTTTGGCGCGGGCGGATGCGTTCGGTTCCATGGGCCTGGATCGGCAGGAGGCATTATGGAGCCTGCGGCGATTAAGATCGCAAACGTTGCCTCTGCTGGATGAATTAAATTCAGTGGAGCCGCGGCCCGGTTTGCCGGTCATTGCGGAATCCCACAAGGTCATCAGCGATTATCAGAGCGTGGGGCTATCACTGAAAGCCCACCCCATGTCCTTTGTGCGGGCGTTATTGAATCAGCGCGGCATTGCGGCAGCCGTCGAATTGGCGGATGCGGCTCGCCACCCGGATGCCGCCAAAGTGACGGTGGCTGGACTGGTACTGGTGCGGCAGCGCCCCGGCACCGCATCAGGGATTTTATTTATCACCATGGAAGATGAAACCGGCACGGTAAATCTGATTGTCAAACCGCGGATCTACCAGCGGTACCGCATGGACCTGCGCCACAGCACCGCCCTGGTAGTATGGGGTCAAGTGCAACGCCAGGAAGGCGTCACCCACATCATCGTCCGCCGGGCAGTTAACCTGCAAACCATAACCCGTAGCACCGAAGCATTACAAAGCGTCTCGCGGGATTTTCATTAATGGAAAGTGCAAAAACAATGTCATTTTTGATATTTTATGTCGCAACTAGTGTATTTTTTGCTTTATTGCTACAATATTATGCAGCATTGCTGTCCTTTGAGAAAGGCCTTATTTCTATGCTGCTTTCTTTTTCAGTAGAGAACTTTTATTCCTATCGGGAACGGCAGACCCTAAGCCTGTTGGCTCAAGACCGCGAGGACTTAATAGAAAACACAATCCCCATTGACGCCATGGCCCTGCGCGGCCACCGCGTGGTAAAATTCGCGGGCATTTATGGCGCCAATGCATCCGGAAAAAGCAACTTTCTCCTTGCCTTTCATCGCCTTACCGAGATCATTGCAAATTCGGCCAAGGAAAGTACAGCGGCTGATCAATTGCCCGTCACGCCGTTCCAACTCGACGACGCCTGGGCAGAAAAGCCAACCCAATTTTCCGCGACATTTGTGATTGATAAGGTGGTCTACGTATATGACGTTTCACTTACCAAAGATCGCATATACTCCGAAGAACTGACGGCTTTTCCCAAAACACACCCTCAGCGCCTTTTTAGCCGCCGCGTAGACTCCCACGGAAAAAGCCAATGGCATTTCAGCCGCACGCACTTCCGACGAGACAAAGCTCTGGAAAGCCGAACCAGGCACAATAGCTTGTACCTTTCGGTTGGAGCATTATTCAACCATTCACAGTTGGCGATGATCTCAGAATATTTCTCCCGCTGCAGCTTTCGGGGGACCCCCTCACCGGATACGGACCCTCTTAAGGTTATGTCCCGATGCGATACCGATGTGAGGTTCAGTCGATGGGCTTCAGAGATGCTCTCCACTGCCGATACTGGGGTTGCCGCTTTGCGCCTGCGCGACGTGGCTATACGTGATCCAGATCTTGCGCGTTTGCTAAGTGCGCAACGTGACACCGCGAAGTCACATTCCTTCCGGGCAAGGGAAATGCAGGTGGCTCACGTGAAATCCGATGGGCAAACGGTTTGGTGGCCGATGCAATTGGAATCTCAGGGAACAAAGCAGTTATTGAGCCTCCTTCGCTCCTGGTATGACATGCTCAACCAGGGAACACTAGTTGTTGTGGATGAAATCGAGGCCAGCCTGCACCCGTTGCTCTGCCGCCGCCTGCTTACCATGCTCGCGGAGACCCGCCCGAGCGAACACCACGGACAGTTGATATTTACTACGCATGACGCCACACTGCTGGATCTAAGCATTCTGCGTCGGGATCAAGTTATCCTGGCGGAAAAATCCGGCGACGGTGCAACGCAATTAGTTTCCTTGCTTCATTACACGCCGCGCGCCGGCGAGGCCCTCCAGAAAGGGTACCTTTCAGGCAGGTACGGTGCTATTCCTCTTTTAACGGAGTTTAAGCTTCATGGACAAAAACCGGCGAAAGGCAATTCCAAAAAAATTACACTATCTTCAACAAGCAGTTGATGACCGCAAAGTCACTCCCGTTATGCTAATTGTGTGCGAAGGCTCGGCTACGGAGCCGACATATTTTAACGCAGTCACCAAGTACCTGCGCTTAGCGGCGGTTACCGTTCGAGGAGCCAAAGGCTCCGCACCGATGACGGTCGTTCAAGATGCCGTAAAAGCCAAGACGCGACGCGAAGGAGAAGCCCAAGAAAGTCCCTCAATCGCCCCTTATGACCAAGTCTGGTGCGTGTTCGATGTTGACCAACATCCAAAGCTAAAGGACGCAGTTGCATTCGCGGAAAAATATCAAATCAACGTGGCCCTTTCAAACCCCTGCTTTGAGTTCTGGCTCCTATTGCATTTTGAAAGATTTGCAAAGACAAACCAGTCACGTAGTCAGATACGACGGGAGTTAAATCGGCACATCCCGGACTATTGCAAGGGCAAGGATTACAGCAGCCTGTTATTGCCTCGCCTCCACAGCGCCGTGACGAACTCTGCACACATCTGGAGGGCACAATGGGGAACTGGCAATCCGACGGCCTCCAACGCCTCAGAAAATAGTCCTAGTACCTTGGTTCACAAGCTCATTGCTTGTTTAATGCCAAAATAGCCAGTGCGAAGCCGGCCCGTTGAAAATACAAGGCTTGCCCGTCACACATGCCACACGCGTAATACGATCTGTAAAATTATATTCACCTGTATGCCCGCGGCGATGTCGTCAAGCAGAATGCCCCAGCCGGCGGGAAGATTTTCTAATTGCCGGCATGGCGGAAGTTTGAGCGTATCAAAAAGGCGAAAGAGAATATAGACGGCGGCAGTCGCTAACCAAGCATGCCAAAGACTGCTTGTGGCGGCTACAGGCAGGGGCAAAAAGAGGCACGCGACCCAATAGCCGCAATATTCATCAAGAACCACAGAGCCGGGATCTTCGCGGCCGAAATATCGGATCGCCCAAGGCGACAATTGCACGGTCAAAATGCCCGTGATTATAGCGCCAACCAGGCACACCACCGAGCGCCACGGATCAAGTACTTTCCCCCACAGCAGCATCCAAAACAGGATTGCCGGGCCAAGCGTCCCCCAGCTTCCAGGAGCGGGCTTAAGCAAACCCAGCCCCCCGCCGGTGATCACCCATTTACGCCAGGACGATAACGTCGGCGGCGGATTTTCCGAATTAGGGATTGATGGATCAGTGCTCATTTATCAACTCGTCAACCGATACTCAAACGCTCACTAAGAAGCCGCATTAACATAATTCCCATTTCTCTCATGCGCCCTCAAACGGCACCAGCGGCAAAGCCGGCGGCTTTGTGGGACCACCTGGATCACGCATCTATAATACGCCAGGCTTTGGAAATATACTGCCATGCGGACGCAACAGTGACAATCAGCGTGGCCCAGATTGCAATATCTCGTGCCCAGCGGAACGCCGTCAGAACGCCCTGATTTTGGGTTTCATAGATTAAAGCCAGATATACCAGCACGCCGATTACTGCGGCACACTGCACAATCATTTTGACTTTGCCGGTCCACATGGCGCGAAAATCAATGCCTTGCGATTCAGCCAATCCGCGAATGCCGGTTACCAGAAATTCGCGTGCGATCAGCACCACCGCCATCCATGGAGCCACGCCGGTGAGGTCTGATCGTTGGGCCACCGGAGTGATGGTAAGATGCGGCAACATCAGTTGCGGGGCGGCGAAAAATATAAAGGCCCCACAGATAAGAATCTTGTCCGCAAAGGGATCCACAACCCGCCCAAAGGCGCTTTCAACTTTCCACGATCGGGCCAGATAGCCATCCAGCGCGTCGCTGGCCACCGCAAGCAGGAAAATTACCAGGGCAATCCACATGCACATGGGAATATCCCGCTCGTGTCCGGCAAAATTGATGGCGATGAAAAATAGGGCCGTAAGCACCAGGCGGCTTAAGGTTATGAGATTGGGAATTTGCCGGTACATATTGTTCCACACCTGAACCGAACCACTTCCGCGTTTCCTTCGCACCATTGTATGCCACGGATCGCGGAATCACAGCAGAACCGCGGGTCTGAATTTTCGCAACGTACCCGCTTTTCCCGGAATCCCAAGGTGCCTGTCCCAGATGCTTTTTGGCACGTTCCACCGCGGGCAAAGCCGGCGGCTTTGTGAAGCCTCCGGGCACAGCCGCGTCGAGCGGCAATACAGCCGCGCCCTTCACACCACATCATGCGCAAATACCGGCAGACTTACCGGCTTATGCCCCTTGCGGATTTTCTTGTAATTGATCGGCCTGGCGATCAAATCGTAATGTTTCCAATCTTCTACTTCCGCCTGAATTAAATCACCGGGAGTCGCATCAATACCATGCAGCAGCACCTGTCCGTCAATATCCGGTGCCTGCCCGCTGTGCCGTCCCACCGCGGTGCGGCGCTTTTTATCCGCCGCATCAATAAGCACCGCAACGGTCCGACCAACCTGCGACTGATTGACTTTAAACACCACGGCCTGCTGGGCCAGCATAATTTCCTCGCGCCGGCGCGCCGCAACCGCTGTGTCCACCGCCTGCGATTTCCACAACCGCCCGGCCGGCGTCTCCGGCTCAGGCGAATATTCAAAAACGCCCAAGCAGTCAAATTCAAATTGCCGCACAAAGTCCACAAGCTCCTCATGCTGCGCTGCCGTCTCGCCGGGGAACCCACTGATAAACGTGGTGCGAATGCTGATGCCGGGAATCCATTTTCGCAGCTTCTCCAGAAGCGTGGTAATTTGTCGTCGGGAGGTTTTGCGACGCATCGCGTGGAGAACATCATCATTGATATGCTGCAAAGGCATATCAATATATTTAACCCATCGCCCGGCATCGGCCAGTGCTTTAATCATGTCGTCGGTAAAGCAACTGGGATAGGCGTACATCAGGCGAATCCAGCCGGCGCTATCAAGTTTATCCAGAGTTTTAATCAGCCCCGTCAGCCCCTGGCCGGGTTTATCATAGCCAATATCATTTCCGTAACTCGTGGTGTCCTGCCCGATGAGATTTAACTCAAAGGCTCCATCGGCCAGAAGCTCGCGGGCTTCATTGACAATATCCGCCAGCGGTTTGCTGCGCATGCGTCCGCGGATACTGGGAATGGTGCAAAATGTGCACCCCTGATTGCACCCTTCAGAAATGCGCAAATAGCCATAGTGCCGCGGGGTCAAACGCAGGCGGCCCGCATCGGATTCAAAATAACCGACTTTGCTCCGGTCATGGCGCCCAATCATCTGCGTGACCGGGTGAAATTCGCCCAAGTCCACCTCAGTGGCGGCGAGAGTTGATCCGCGGACGGCTGTGACAATATTTTCCCGATCAAACACGCCCACCAGCGCATCAATGCCGGGAACTTCATCCAATAACTTAGCGCGTTGTCGTTGCACCAGGCAGCCGGCCACAATAACCCTCTTGCCGCGGCCTTTCTTCAGCGCTTTATTCTTTTCATCTAATGCTTCATTGATAACTTCCAGCGCCTCGGTTTTGCTGGCTTCCAGAAATCCGCAGGTGTTAATGACAATCGCATCCGCGGCGGCGTGGTCATCCGTAATTGCTATGCCGTCAGCGGCCAATAATCCCAGCATCCGTTCACTATCAATGAGATTTTTAGGGCAACCTAAAGAAACCAGCGCCACCCGCCGCACCGCCGGGGGTTCAGGAGTTCGAGTTGTCTTGGATTTTATATTTTTTCGTCCAGCCATAATGCAAACACATCATCCATCATCATGAAAAACTGCAGTTTAAGAGTGTTGAGGATAGCAGAAATCAGAGGGTAAAACCAGCAGCCTTCGCACCAGCCAAGCCGCCGATAAGCCACCGCCGCATGAGCACACAGAGTACCTATCCCCCCCTCGCTCCCCGTCCCGCCACGACATACGCCCTTAGCTCGATGCGGCAGCGTCGAGTTGATCGCGGAAAAGGATTCCCATGACGCGACGCGCCTCAGCCCGTCGCGGTTGGTGCAGTCATGTGAGGAGAGCTAGAAGTTATTCGGGATCCAATCCCACTCGCGTCCACCATCGGCTCTTACGCCCCGAGACTTTGCAAATATTCCACCACCAGTCGCACACCGAAACCACTGGCATGATCGCCAATCCACCAGCGATCCTCTTTTTTTGGCTGCGCTACGCCGGCAATATCCAGATGGGCCCAGGGCACACCATCCGCTACAAATTCTTGAAGAAACATACCACCCTGAATAGGATGTGCCTCGCGTGCGCCGCTGTTGACCATATCCGCATGAGGACTATCCAGCAGTTTGCGATACGCCTGGTCCAGGGGCAGCCGCCACAGACGTTCACCCGTGCTGTTGCCCGCCGCAATCAGTTGTGCCGCTAATCCGTCGTCGCCGGCCATCAGCCCCGCAAATACGCTGCCCAGAGCGACGACCACACCGCCGGTGAGCGTGGACATTTCAATCAGTGCGCCGGGCCTGTATTTTTCGCAGGCATAGGCGATGGCATCAGCCAGAATCAGCCGTCCCTCGGCATCGGTGTTGGTGACATCCACGGTTTTACCATTGTACATGTGAAGTATATCACCGGGGCGGTAGGCCTGGGAATCCAGCGTATTTTCCGCCGTGGGAATCAGGCCGACAACACGGTGCGGCAGTTGCAATTGCGCCACCGCCTGCATAATGCCCAGCACCGCCATGCCGCCGCATTTATCATACTTCATATTTCCCATATCAGCCGCGGGTTTAATGGAGATCCCGCCGGTATCAAACGTTACCGCCTTTCCCACCACCGCGACAGTTTTTCCGGCGTTGCTTTTTATACCGCGCGGAAGATATTCCATGATCAGCAGTGCGGGCGGTGAAGCGCTGCCGGCACCGACGGCACATAATCCACCCATGCCCATTTTCTGCGCCGTCTTGGCATCAATAACCGAGAATTTGAGTTTATTGCCGGCTGCGATATTCCGTGCGATGCCAGTGAGAGTAGTGGGCGTAAGGACATTACCAGGATGGCAGGCCACCGTGCGCGCCAGATTGGCGGCTGTAGTAATCACCGATTTTTCCGCTACGACACGTTGCACAGTTTTCGCGGAATTTTGATCCGGACAGCAGATCGAGAGCGTTAAAGGCTTGGATTTACCAGCATCCTCGTGCGGCGACGGCGATTTTTTTTTAGTTTTATACGGTGTAAAGCTAAAGTCCCCCAAAGCGTACCCCTCCGCCAGTGCACCAGCCAGGATGGGCCAATTCCCGCGCTCAAGTCCGGCGGGGTAAAAAGTTGCCGAGTTAATTTTAATTTTACGCAGATGGCGTGCCAGCAAGGAGCCGGCCCAGCGAATCTGGTCAGCATTAATTTTATCTAGTTTCCCCATGCCCAGAAGAATCAAGCGTTCCGCGGAACCGACGCCGTTCGCCTGCATAAGCGTTCCGGCCTTACCTTCAAAGCCCTGAAGTTCCACGGCCTTGCTGATCGCCGCGGCGATTTCCGCAGGAAAACCATCCGTGGCAAAGCGCTCTTTGGAAGAGGCAAAAATAGGAATAACCAGTGCCGCACATTTCCATTCGACCTGCGACAGGACATGAAATACCGGTGGCTTTCCAGGAGAAATAGTTACGTTTTCCAAACGCTGGGATTTTGCCATGAGATTTTTTCCTTATCATTAAAATTTCAGAACGATCTTTTCAAATACGCGATCTAAGCAGTATACGCTTAATTTATGGCTTGGAGTTCGCCCCCGGCAGCGGCGTCGCTGGCTCGCCGGGCCACATGACGCTGGAGTGATGGGGCGTCGCGTCTGCAGGAAATAGCTGCTTGGCGTACCAATGGATAATCGGGTTGCCGATGAACAGCGTTAAAATAGCCGCCATGCTAAGCCATGGGCCATAAGGTAAAATATTGGGCTTCCCCTGAAATTTAAGCACGACTGCCCAAGCCAGGCCCAAAATCGGTGCCAGAAAAAATACCACAATCACCGCCGGCACTCCCACCACCGCCCCGATGGCCGCCATTAACGGAGCGTCCGCTGCCCCCATGGCCACGCGGCCGACAATCAGCGTTCCAATAATTCTGATGATCCAAATCATCCCCCCACCAACCAGCAATCCCAGTAGAACTCCCAATAACCTTTCTAGCCACGGCAACGCCGGCAGGGCGATGGGAATTATCGCGGCTAAAAGCGCCAGACAAAGCGGCGGCAAAAGAAACAAAATTTCTTTGCTGATTTCCCGGCGGGCATTTACATCGGCGGATTCATCCAGCACAAGCTGTGAATCATCCGGTGCCAACATCGGCCGGGGCAGTACGCCTATGAGAAAGGCCAACATTCCGCCCACCATCGTTACCAGCGAGGCCGTTCTGGCTGAGCACAACACCCACCCCAGCAAAACAATCACCGCGATCATGCATCCAGCGGCGATCTGCGGCCAAGATTTTTGCAGCGTCGGCGGTGGAATCAGCGGCAAGGGAACATTATCAACGTTATCCGCTGCGGCGTGCGGTGTCGCAAAACTGCGCGGAAGGATTTTAAGGAAGAGCAGAGCGTTGGATAACAGCAGTCCTAATGTGCCGCCAAACGCCAATTTTCCCCCAATCGATGCGGGCACTACTGACGGCAACATTTTCGGCGCACCAAAAACACAGGATGCCAAAGCCACCGCCATGACCAGGTACGGGATCCGCAGCGGAATAATAAAAAAATCCGCATCAATAGCCGAAGCAGCCAGGAGGCAGGATACAAATACCAGATATAAAATCATAGCGACAGCGCCACCGCTGAAATCCGGCGTGGGGCCACCGTTCCAACGGGCGTCAAAAAAGCCAAGATAAAGTGCCAGATAAATCAGCCCCGTGCCCAGTTCCACCATCGGATACCGCGCGGAAATCGGTGCCTGGCACGAACTGCATTTTCCCCGCAGCATCAGCCAGCCTAACACCGGAATATTGCGATACCATGGAATAGCATTGTGGCAAATCGGGCAGTGGGAGGGCGGCCAGCTTAGCGTCAGCGGCGCGGTACGTTTCTTAAACGTGACAACCGTGCTCAGCGCCGGCAGCCGCCAAATCACTACATTGAGAAAACTGCCGACGCAGCATCCCAGAAAAAACAGAAAACCGGACATGAGCCAAAGTGGAAACTCCATGTCCGGCATTATGCCGTCAAGTCTGAAAATCAGCCAGCCCGCCGCTCTCAGCGGTTATTAAATTTTACGGCGGCGCATCATTGGCAGCATGGCCAATGCGGGTAATCCTAAAAGCATCCAGGCTTCGGGCTCAGGCACGACCGTGGCCGTGCCGATGGGCGTTCCGCTGCTGAATTCAAACAGATCGCCGGGACTGCCGATGGGTACTGCAAGGTCCAGTTGGGACGGCGTGACAGACGCACCGGCTGTACCCCGCTTCATTACACCGATACCGGCATTAGATTTCGCTTGCCATTACCGGCCTTGGACTTTGTTTTGCCGGTTTCACTGGCGGACTTGACCTTTTCAACCTTGGTCGCTGCCAAACCGGCACCGCGGTTCAAGGCATCAATGCGGCCCGAAAAATCCATCGCCTTGCGGTTCTTCCAACCCTTTTTGTGGTACGCATAACCCGCAATCAGCGGGAAGGCCAATGTGGCTTCGCAATAAACCATCTGTTCATAAACAATATCCACCTTGCCCCAACTGCTGGCTTCCCGCAGTGTGGAGCTGGACAGCGCCCCGTCGCGAACATCCGCTACGGTTATCTGAATGGCATATTTGTGCATGGGGGCATCGGCACCCAAAATTTCTGCCGCCACGACAATATCCTGAGTGAAATTTTTCGGCACACCCCCGCCAATCATGAATATGCCGGTTTCCCGGTTCATGAGTTTGATCTGCGTGAGTTCGCGAAAATCTTTTACCGAGTCAATACTGACATGGCTTTCCGGGCGGTTAATCTGGTGCACCACCAGACCAAAGCCTGCGGAACAATCGGAAAACGCGGGGCAGAAAATGGGCACACCTTTCTCGTGGGCCGTCAGAATGATGCTGTCACGATTCTTGGCGTTTTTGGTCAGGTATCGCCCCATGGCGGCAATAAATTCGCGGCTGCTGCACGGCCCGGGCGGTAACGAATCGGCAATGAGCCGTGTGGTGTCATCACAAATACGCAACTCATCTTCATCGATGTAGGTGTCATAAATGCGATCAATATGCAGGTCTCTCAATACGGTATCGTCCGCATATTGTGAACCCAGATAATGATGAAATCCCAGAGCCTCAAAGAAATCCTGATCTACAATATTGGCGCCGGTGGAAACAATCGCATCAACCATGTTGTTGCGAAGAAGGTCCACAATCACTTTTTTCAGACCCGCGGAAATCAGTGACCCGGCCAAAGTCAGAATCACCGCGCACTGCGTGTCGCGCAACATGCGGTCAAAAATATCGGCCGCGCGGTACAGATCACGCGAGGTAAAGGCCATGGACTTCATGGATTCCACCAGCGGCAAAACACCAGGTTGCGCGGTAATATCAATATGATTAACCGTCTGTTTAAGCAGATCCTTACGATTGACTTTAGCCATGATTGCGATCCTCTAATTGCCTGTATTTAATTGGAAAAAAATATCACGTCTGGGTGTCTAATGTATTGTATGAAAACCTGATGTCCCGTCCCTGCGATGAAAAATCCATTCACTCCCACTGACTATTCCGCACTATTTGCACATTCCGCCCGACGTTACCGGACAGAGAAAAAATACAAAATAAAAAGCCACCGCTTTTTCTGGAAAGTGGGCTCACTGCCATCTGTCCGTTGCCGCTATAACCCGGGCACTTTCAGCACAGCCGTGTTCCACTTAGCGGTCGCGTCAGGGTCGGCATTACGCCCCAAAACCAGTTTCATCTGGTCAGGGTCAGAACTCAATCTGACGACCCGGTGCCAGCGACCTGCGGTGGCTACGTTAATTAGTATAGCCACCGCGAAGGGCAATGCAAGAGAAAAATTTCGTTTTTTTTTGGCCACGACCAAAGGGCCTTTAACGAGGGCCAAAAGCCGCTGCTTGCAGAGCACCGGATGATAATCCGGTGGTTGACTCAATGGCCGCCCACCATCCACCGGGTTGTCACCACGCTGCTCTATGATGCGATGCGCCCCCCAAGAAGCCAAAAATCACGCCGTCGCAACTCGGCGATTACTCGCACAGGCTCCTAACTCAACCCGGCTGCGGAACCGGTCCCACGCCCGGCCCGGCGACGTCCGGAGTAACCGCCCCTTCCCCGCCCCGCCGTTGCTGCTCCTGAGCCAGAATATCCCCCACGGTCGGCTTATTCAGCGTCTGCCCGGTCATGATGCGTTTGACATCTTCAAAATCAAGCGTTTCATATTTAAGCATCGCATCTTTCAGATTGGTTAATTCTGTCTTCTTTTCAACCAGAAGCTCGCGCGCTTCCACATAGGCATTGCTGATGAAACGATGAACCTCACTGTCGATCAACTCCGCTGTCTTGTCGCTGTATTCCCGTGAGGCTTCGTACCACGGCACATTTTCATCATGGCCAAAACGTATCGGCCCCAGCGCATCGCTCATGCCATAATTGCAGACCATCTCCCGGGCGATATTGCTGGCCATTTTTATGTCCATGCTGGCACCGCTGGAAATTTCGCCGATGTACAACTCCTCCGCGATACGCCCCCCGAAAAGAATCCGCAACTCCGCCAGCAAATATTTGCGGCTGTAATAAAACCGATCTTTCTCCGGCAAGGAGAATGTCGCACCGCCATACGAACCGCGTGGAATAATGGTGACCTTATGAATAGGATCCGCACCGGGTGAAAAATATTGCACCACTGCGTGACCCGCCTCATGCCAGGCAGTCAGCTGCCGCTCCTCTTCGTCCACCACGCGGCTCTTGCGGGCCTTGCCAAAGCGAATCTTGTCACGTGCTTCCTCGAGATCGACCATTTCAATGGCTTCCCGATTCAACATGGTCGCGATCAGCGCCGACTCATTAATCATGGCCGCCAAATCCGCACCGCTGAACATGGGCGTTTGCCGCGCCAATCGCAACATATCCACATCCGGCCCGAGCTTCACTTTCCGGGCATGAACCTTAAGAATTTCATAGCGGCCCTTGATATCCGGCAACGGCACAATGACCTGACGATCAAACCGGCCCGGCCGTGTCAATGCCGGATCCAGCACATCCGAACGATTGGTGGCCGCCACCACAATGACCTGGTCATTGGTATCGAAACCATCCATTTCTACGAGAATGGCATTGAGTGTCTGTTCACGTTCATCATGGCCGCCGCTGGAAAAGCCATTGCCGCGCCGCCGCCCGACGGCATCAATTTCATCAAGAAATACAATGCAGGGCGAGCTTTCCTTGGCCGTGCGGAATAAATCCCGCACCCGCGAAGCACCCACGCCGACAAACATTTCCACAAAATCCGAACCACTGATGGAGAAAAATGGAGCTTCCGCTTCGCCGGCAATCGCCTTGGCCAGCAAGGTTTTGCCCACGCCCGGAGGTCCTACCAGCAAAACGCCGCGCGGAATTCTTCCACCCAGCCGCTGAAACTTTTTGGGATTTTTCAAAAAGTCAACAATTTCAGCCAATTCTTCCTTGGCCTCATCAATTCCCGCCACATCACTGAACGTAATGTTGGTAAGCTCTTTGGACATCATCCGATGGCGCGATCGGCCAAAATTCCCCAACATGCTCATACCGCCTCCGGCGGAACGGAACTGGCGCGACACCAGAAAATACACTACCGCGAACACCAGAATAAACGGCAAGTAATCCACGAGGAAAATATTTAGAAAGTCATTGGACTTCTTGTAATTTAAATCCGGCACGTCATATTGATGCGATTGAGCTTCCAGAATAGCCCAACCGTTGCCATCCAACGCCGTGCGTGGAATATTGGTTTTTTCACTCAAAGAACTGCTGGCCGGTGACCCCGGGGCGATCTGCTTGAGCTTGAAATTGATCTGGCCGTCGCTGTAAACCACCAGAGATTTTATGTTTTTGTGCCGTAGCGCACTGTAAAACGTCCCGGAATCAACTTTTTGCGCGCCACCGGGATGCTGCATGAGAATCAACGCAAATACGACAAGACACAATATCACCAGCCAGCCCAGCATGCTGCGGCTGAATCTGAAATTATTGTTATCCCGCCCGGGCCGTTTGTTACCGGAGCCACCTTCACGCGAAGGGCCTCTTGAAGGGTCTTGCTGCGAATCCGCCATGAAATTTCCTCATATAGGGCGACCGGTGGAATCATTCCAGCGGAAGCGACGTTCCGGACCATTATAGTCGGTATTGGCATGAAAATGGAACAGATAAGGCGATAAAAACGGACGCACGCGCTTTTAGGCGCGGAAATTTTCCAGAAAATGGGTGATTTCCCCTAACTTTTGGCACTCCCTTTTTTCCAGGTCTCACTGCTTCATACCCTCCAATATTCGTGTGATCATGTCTCATGCCGCTATTTTTTCGCCAATAAAAACCGAACGTGCCATCCAAACTTCCCGCACCCCTGGTGAATTACGCAGAGGCCTCCGCAAGTTGCGGCGACCCCGCACTGGTATGGCCCCGATGGGCTTGGAGCCTGCATAACGTTTGCAACAATGTTAAGGTTTTCCGATCCATATCCGCAATGACCGCATCCGACAACGATCCGGAATCGATCAGCAACCGGTTGGCTTTGGCAAACGCACGGTGCCACGCGGCATCCTGCTTCAAGGCTTTGTCCATAAATGCCGCGGGGCACGATAACCCCCGCAGTGATTTTTCCAGTGGACCGCTCGAGTCAGAATGGTGTGTCTTGTTGGCTCGCCGCGCGCCACGTGTGATGCCGCCCCGAATCACGTCCGGTTCTTCATAGTTTGTATGGGGCTTCAGCACGCGCAAGTCCGCCAGCAAACGAAGGTGGGGCAAAATACTGGGAAGCGCTTTATCCAGCGTCGGAAAATTCCCCGCCTGCGTCCAAAGCGACGGAGCTTTCCAGCTTGCCAGCCAGTTCAACATTTCCTCCGGCGGCATGGGCTTGGCAATGGCATACCCCTGCGCCATGGTCCCCAAGCCGCCGGCCAGAAGAATTAATCCAAGCTCCGGGCTTTCCACACCTTCCGCCACCAACTCCCGATGGGTAATGCGGCAGAATTCTGATAACGATGTGATGATGGCGTGGTTTTCATAGCGCGCCCACATGCCACGCACAAACCGCTGATCGATTTTTACCGCGTAGCACTCAATTCGCTCCAGGTGCACCAGTGACGATGCGCCCGTGCCGAAATCATCCAGCAACACCGGCAAGCCCAATTTACGAGCACCGGTGAGAAAATCGTCCAGATCATTGAGATCACGTTCGGCGGCACTTTCCAGAATTTCCAGGTGCAACCGCCCCCGTGCCTGGGGGAATTGCTCCAGCAAACCTTCCAGGAACACCAGGCTCTTGTGATCACGGAGAAATATCGGAGCCAGATTAACTGATACGGGGACAGCCAGCGGCGTGCCGTGCCACTTCTGAATCTGGGCGCAGGCCTGTGTCAGTACACGTCGATCAAACGTTAACAAGTGATGCGTGCCTTCAATGGCTGAGAGGAACTCCGCGGGGTTCAGTATCTTGCCGTCGCGCTTGACGCGTGACAAAGCTTCCATTCCGCGCAGTTTCCCGGTGCGTAAATCCACCATGGGCTGGAAATAGAGAATCGGATCCTGATCCTTGAGATAATTGACCAGAAATTCGCGCACTTCCTCCTTGCGGCGCATTTCGCTTTCCATGGTGTGATTAAAAAAGTTGTATCGGTCTTTACCGGCACCCTTGGCTTCATAAAGCGCTATATCCGCGTGGCGCAAAAGGTCCTGCGGCGTGGCCTCATCCATGGGAAATAGTGTCAACCCCAAACTGCCGCTGATGCCCGTATGCGTCTGACCGCCGATGACAAAGGGCCTGTGAATTTCCGCTAAAAGCCGATCAATAATTGGCAGGACCACCGAGTCACATTCCAACCCGGGAAGAATAATCAGAAATTCATCGCCACCCAGTCGCGCCAGCGTATCACTGTCCCGGATACATGGCCGTAGCCGTTCCGCGACGGTCTGCAGCAGCACATCCCCAGCCCCATGCCCATACAAGTCATTAATCTGTTTAAACCCGTCAAGATCGAGAATTCCCACGGCCATCAAACGCTGTCGCCGCCGCGCATCGGCCGCCCCCTGCGCCAGGCGATCCAACGCCAACTCGCGGTTGGGAAGTCCTGTGAGCATATCATGCGTTGCCTGATGAGAAATTTGCCGCTGCTCATCACGCCGCTTTAAGCCAAAGGCAATATCTTCCGCGAAGCGCGTCAATAAATCGCGTTCGCGCGGGCCAAAAGCCATACAATGATCTTCATACAGCACCAGCACCGCTTCCACGCGACCGGCAATCCGCACGGGAACCGCCGCCAAAGATTGCAGCCCGTGTTTGGCGGCCCCGGCCCGCCACGGTGCCATGCGACTATCGGTCATAAAATCATTCACGACCACCAGTTCGCCGCGCCGCCATGCTTCCGCTGCGGGGCTGCGCCCGGTTTCATCACGCCGATCCGCGGAAATCGGGGCCTGCCCCAATGATTCGGCAACAAATTCGCTGGCCCTCCCGGCGTAGGCCATCGGTTCAATAACGTCGCCCCGCCGCGCCCCCACCCACGCTAACGGGAAGCCGCCTTGTTGCGTTGCGGCCGTACAAAACGCCGCAAAAAAACCTTCATGCCCACCAATGACCGCGCGCTGAACTGCCGCTAGAGCGTCATACAGGCGGGTCATACGTTTGGCCTGCTTCTGAGCCTCCCCGCTTTCCATGGCTAAAGAAAGCATTTTAGCCAGCAACCGCAGCCCCTGACGCTGCCAGCCAATCGGTGCCCTTTTTTGCGGCTCATTCCATTCAATCGCCAGGATTCCCCGGCTACTGGCTTTTCGTCCGTGCAGCGGCGTGTACCAAAGTGATCGTGTGCCGGCGGCAATAAGTTCGGGCAGGGCATCCGCCTGCGCTGCATAATCACGTATAAAAAACTCATGATTTTCCGCGGGACTTAACATTGGAACCGCATGTTGCATAGGCATGCGAACGTGCATGAGTTTTCCCTGCCAGCTTTGCGGTAACCCATAAAAATGCGAATAGCGCCACCAGCCGTCGGTATCCATGGTGGCCAACGCCGCCCCCCGCGCACCGGCGGCCCATGCCGCAAGTTGCAAGGCCGGCGGAACAAATTCTTCCGGCTCCGTAGGCAGACGCCGCACTTTTTTCCAGAATTGCGGATAACTTACAATTTCATCAGGCATTTCATTACCGCCGCAGGCCGTAAAATTAACCCAGAAACCTGTCCGGGTAATCACTTACCAGCTTAAGTTATCGGCTTAAACCGCCATTAATTTAAATAATTCGCCAATTTGGCCAAAATATCATGCTGGGGCACTAGGAGCCTGTCCAAGTAACCCGGCTTCCCC
>JAJZGH010000309.1 GCA_021798635.1 Planctomycetota bacterium
ATTTCCCGCGAAAGATTCACGGCCGCATTTGCGCATGCCGGCTGGGAAAGCAGAACGCTGGCCGGAATATCCTGCACGCCGGCGAGGACAGGAGGCGAAACGGGAACGTGGCTAATATTGGCAGGGGATGGCGTTCAGCACAGGATAATTGGATGGTTCGAAAACCACATTGTTGTCTTGGTGGGTATGTATACCATGTGTTGAATCGATCCGCGGGGCGCATCGCCTTATTCCGCCGGGATGAGGGCTGTGCCGCGTCCAGCTCGATGCTTCCGCATCAAGCTGTCTGAACCATTATGCCGAATATCGGGAGATCGTGCCGATGAAATGCCGATCGCATAGCCTGATGCGGCAGCATCGTGGTTGAATGCGCAATCGGGGCTGAAAAATAAATACCCCGTGTCGGATCGTCAAAATCCCGTGCCGCCGATTGCCGAGCGGGCCGTGGCGGGTCGGGGGGGGATTCGGTATCGCCGGTATCGGTGGTACCGGTATCGGAATTCATGGATGGGTAAGCTTCGGGGAATACCGGTACCGCGATACCACGGCGATGACATCCGGCAACATGCCGATTCGCAAAATGATGCTTCCCAGCGCTAGTTCTGCGGAGGAATTCCATGGCACCCGTGACCGGTGATGCAGCGGCATATGATCATTGCACTGATTCGCGTTATTTGCGGATGCAGGTATGCTCCGCGCGGCCATTGGTGATACTTGGTCACACGGGCAGGAAAAGTATCTGTACCGTCCGGGCGCGCCGGAATCCCGCCTGCTTTTATCGTGTTTCCGATGCAGGCAAGATGCCTGCGGTACAACACGTTGCATCGCCTAATTTGTCCCATAGAAGGCTGATCGGAGTATACTTGCGGTAAAGCGGAATTCGCGGCAATCGTCAGTAACTCCAAAGTGCAGGCGCGCGGTGATGCCGCACAGTCAACGGATGGTTCCATGCCGACCGCCAGCACCGTGCAAGCTCGGCTCATAACATCCGCCAACCGGTAACGGAGCCGAGGGTATCGTTGATTCCGCCATAGGCGCGAGCTTGGGCGGATAATCGGAAACAAAGGCAAAAAACGGAGCTGACATGGAGATTGGAAATAATAAAAAAAGTCACGTAACCGTTTCACTTTCCCGGCTCTGACAGTTGTGGGTAACCTTGACCTTACCGGCTTCGAAGGTATACTCAACGCTCATTAAATCGTCAGCGGTGGCAGGCCCGATCCCTGAATGTGCGTTGCGGTCGCGACGATATTTCTCAGAGGACCAAATATGATCACAAAATCTTCGGATGGCGTGAGAAATTCGCATCGCTCGCATCTTGCGTATTTATTCCTTTCAATTTTTGCGGCATCTTGGTGTGCGTCGGCTAAACCAGCCAAGGCCGGGGATAACTCGTCGCCAATCAGCAATGGCTTATATCAGATGATTATTCGTCCGTCATACGCCCATCGGCAGAAGAAATTTGAAAGAATGGAAAATTCCATTCGCGGATTGCTGGTGTATCAGATGCCCAATGGGCGACTCGTAGGGAAAAGCGAGGAGATTATCGCGACAATCAGCTCGCAAAAACGGCCTGCTTCCGTGTCATTCGTAAATCAGGTCGGCGTGGACGTGCTTCTCGCTTCCAAAATTGCAATGCGCGCCGTTAAACTTCGTTATCCTGATTTGCAGTCGCGATGTGTCCGATTCAGCTTTTCCAATCAGTACGTTATTGTCGATGGAAATTCAATAGGTTGTAGTCTAGCCATTCTCATGCTTTCCTTACTTGAAAATACGAGACTCGACCGCAAGATGGCGATCACCGGAGCCGTAACCTCGGATTGGCGAGTTCGTGCTGTTGGTGGTCTGGAGGCAAAAATTGACGGCGCAATTCAGGATCACCTGGACGCGGTTGTCGTCCCCAAGGCAAACGCTCGCAGTATTTCCGACGTGATGGTTCTGGATGGCCCTCAAACCGCGTGGCAAATTGAAATTTTTAGCACTTCTAATCTGATACAGGCCATGTCGATGATGCGCTACAATAAACCCCGCGATGTCAACTACGCAATGCTGCTGTTTGATTCATTGAAACGCCGATTCAAGAAAGACGGCATAGAAGCACTGAAGAACCCGGTGGTCATTAAACGTTTAACCGATATCGTTGCCCTAGCACCCAACGATCTTTCGTCGCGCTACCTCTTGGCCTTCGCGGCGGGAAAAGAAAGAAAAAAGCTCTCAATAGGCGCTTCGCTGTATGAAGTCTTTGCGGACACACAAATATATGACGATTATCTGTGGAATCAGCCTCCACCAAACACGCCGTTGCTCAAAACGGATGTGTTGGCTTCGCTTCGCCAGCTCGGAAACCTCGAAAAAATTATTTCGCCGAAGTGTTTGCCATTGGTTGAGGCGTTAAGGGGATTTGTTCGCGTCTGTGGTAGCTGGGCGGGAACTCCCACGGGTTCGCAGCACATTTATGCCTCCCGGTTGGGCGTATTAACGGCGCTAAATCGCCTCGGCCGAGACAAAAAGGCGATTGATCGGATTATGCGAAGCGGTTTCTGATTGCACGATTTTAGGCAAAGCCCGAACATCAAATGAGGTACGCGGATGTATGAAGGTGAAGAACGAAAAAAGCAGCGGCAAGCCGCCCGCGCGAGATCATAAGCTTCTTACGGTAATTCTTGCGACCTGCTGCGCCTGGACCTCCGCCGCTCTGTCGTCGCAACCACAATTATCGCCGCATCCGCCGCGCGTCGCCGACAGCTTGCTGATTGCCGCGGATGATTTCGTTACGGATGTTTATCTTAACGGCAAACGTTTGCCCGACCGGGATTACGACCTCCTGGTGGAAAATTTTGGAGCGACGATGGTGCGGGTAAATGTCGCTGTTTATCCAGGTGACTGGCTGGTATTTAATGTCGCCAATGACCGATTCCGGTGGGGAGGAGCCTCGGGCCTGGCCGTGGCGGGCCTGCTCCACGGCCACACTTCATTTACTTCGCAAATTAACAGCCGACACTGGTGCTCGTGTGTCAACCTATCCCAAGTGCCCGATTTCATTGCCAATCGCAACAGCCTCATGGCGCGACCGGTTGTTCGTCCGCGGAACCCCTACCGTTGGGTGTGGAACTCGGTGAATGGTAAGTGCGACTTTAAAAGAGGAAAGATTATTTGGGCGAAGGGGCGAAGGGCAAACGTCTGGATCAAATATCGAGTCCCTGGGCCGCCGACACAGAAAACCGGTCCATCAATTATTAAACTGGTTATTCACTCGCATCCGACCGCGCCGCAAATCGTCAAAGCGCTACGACCGTTGCCGCCCGCCCTAAAACCTCAAATGCCGGTCAAACTGGAATCATCTCCTATGGCCGGAAAGCCCTTTAGGTTTGTCAGCCCTGTAGCTGCGGCAATTCAGGATTCGTACACGCGAGAAATCCTGGCGTTGAGGAAGAAATATGACGCTCACAATACCGCTGCATTCACCAGGTGCAGGGCGGCGTTGCTTCCAATTCTTGGAGCAGCGATAGTGGCGAAACACACTGCGGCGGCTGAAATTCTTTTGGCTGCCTTGGATAAGATGAAGACCCAGGCAAGCCATGCCGCTGCTCAATCGCCATTTACGTCGCGTGCCGCGACACAGGCTTGGCGAACCTACATATTCCACTTGGCCGTTATACGCGGTGACTATCTAGCATCGCGGGACAACCTGTGCCGACACTACAGATCCGACTTGCGCAAGGCTCTCTCCAGTGCCATTAATTCCGGGAGTCTCTCGGAAGCCCTGCAAATTCATCAAGTGATGGCGCAGCTTGCACAAGACAACGTAAGCTCGTTGCAATAGAGCATGCCGGTAGGGATGGTGCATCGCTGCTGACCCTCCGGCAATTAGCGCGGCCCTTTCTTGCCTCCCAACTGGGATAGGATCATTCCACCCTGAATTCTTGGGGACGCTCGACAAGCATCACCGCAGGATGCACAGAAACGAAACCGGGTAGCTGTTTACCGCTCTGCGGCAAAGAGTTGCCAGGTAAAAAAACACGCTCAATAACATTTGCAGCACGGGGCATGTGTCCACCGCAGCGGAACTGCCATTTGTGGAATATTAAAGTTCGGGCGGGGTTAAGTAGCAAGGGCATCGTCGCTGGGTTCAATTGTGCCCTGCTATTTGGATCGCCAGCGTCTTTCGGTTCTCAAGTACCCGCGCCTGCAGCTTGCTGCCCAATTCGCAAAGCCGGTCAATAACGATGATCAATCTTTTTTTAGAGGCCAGGTCATTTCCGCGCAAGGTTGGGGTAATCCTCCGATCATACTCCTGACGGAGGGAACTGATTTCCTTCCGGGGGTGGCGGCAGGCAATGCAATGAATGGGAAATGCGTCTACAGAGAGCATATACTGTTCGTACCATATTTGCTGTTCGTCGGCCGAGAAGCAAAATTCCGTTCCGCAATCAGCGCATATCACAAGAGCGTCAACGTACCAATAGCGTGGTATTACTGAAAAATTTTGCTTTTTGATATCGGCTTTAACTGCGGTTGCTTAGTAAAGTCGGATCGCACGGGAAAAAAAGTATTTTGGCATCTTTCGGGGATTACCATTACCGAATGAAGCGCAGCTCATTTGAATTCCTTTTAGCAATCATGGTTTGCGAATTATCATGCGATAACTCTTGAATGATCCCATCGTCCGGTAAATTAATCAAGCTGACGCCCTGGCCTGACGCCCTGGCCTGACGCGCCTGGCCAACTGTGATGTTCAACGCAAAGAATAAGACCGTGGCGTGACTAATATTGGCAGGGGATGGGGTTCAGCGCAGGATAATTAGATGGCTCGAAAACCACGCTATTGTCCCGGCGGATATGTATACCGTGTGTTGAAACGATCGGTGCGGCGTATCGCCTTATTTCGCCGGGATGAAGGCTATGCCGCGTGCAACTCGATGCTTCCGCATCAAGCTAATTGAACCATTATGCCGAATATCTGGCGAGCAAAGCGGAGCTGACATGGCGACCAGAAATGGTAAAATTAGTCCTGTCCG
>JAJZGH010000057.1 GCA_021798635.1 Planctomycetota bacterium
CAGTAATTACCCGCCGGACGGTCCACCGTGGCGCTGCCAGAGGAAAAATCAGGAGCAATCGAGTATATGTTTTCCCAAAAAATTAGAATTACATGGGTGCTTGCTCTAATCGGCATGGTAGGCTGTATGCCGGTGCCTGCGGCTCGGTCGGCGGCTGCCGAGTCGAGCTCCAAGGTGATCTCGGCCATTAAACGGGGTGTTAATTATCTGCTTTCACAGCGGAACCCCAAAACATTCTGGGAACAAGGCGCACGGTCCGGTTCGCAGGAATACTTGGGTGAAACGGCGTTGGTGGTGGAGTCTTTGCTGGATGTTGAGCAGAGTTTGAAGCTTAATCGGTTGTATATATTCAAATCTCCGATGAAGCAGTCGATTGCGTTTCTGGTGTCGCATCGCAATAACACGACCTATGCCGCATCGTTCCAGGCTAACGCACTGGCCTTATTGCCGCGACGAAAGACCTACAACGCTACACTACGCTGGGATGCCAATTATCTGTTTCGCAGTATGCATCAGGGTGGTGGATACGCCTATGCCTGGGGGACTCCGGCATACGCCAAGCGCTTTCCCACCGGGGAAGCGGATTGGTGCGATAATTCCAACACACAGTATGCGGTGTTAGGCATGTGGGCGGCAGCGCACACAGGGCTGCCGATTCCCGCCCGGTACTGGATTGAAGCGGCGTCGCACTGGCGGCGCGGGCAATTTATCAATGGATCCTGGGGCTACGCAGGCATGGCGCGAACCCCGTCCATCACCGCCAAACTGCCGGCTCGCATGATGACATTTACTCCGGCCGGCGTGGCGAGTCTGCTCATTAGTGACGAATTTGTCGGAGCGCAACACGTTGGAATTCATCCGGTGGTGGATCGCAATGTTCTGGCGGGACTGCGCTGGATCAATAAGAATTTTGATCCGGAAACAAAGGACCAATACGCCATGTATTGCTATGAACGCGTTGGTCTGGCCTCGGGCCTGCAATATTTCGGCGGCCACAATTGGTATCGTGATTATGTGAAAAAGCTTCTGGCCACGCAGCATCCCGATGGCTCCTGGTTGTCTGATTTTATCACATACTTCAATCCTAATCCAAAAATTTCAGCTCCGAGTAACAGCTTCGCTTCGGTGATCGCGACGGCTTATGCGCTATTGATATTGGATCGCGGATTGAACCCGGTGTTCATGAACAAGCTGCAATATAACAAGAGCTTCTACGGCCCATGGAATGCCCGGCAGCGGGATGTTGCCAATATCACTTCCTGGGTCAGCAGGACCACAGAAACACCGTTGAACTGGCAAGTGGTGAATTTCAACTCGCCGGTCAGCAACTGGCTGAATTCTCCGATTCTGATCATTACCGGACATAACGATCCCAAGTTCAGCACTCAGCAGATCGCTGAGTTGCGGGCCTATATCAATGCTGGCGGCATGGTGTTCTGCTCTGATGATGGCTCGTCGTTTTCCTTCCGCCGGGCCATGCTGAAATACGGCCGAGAAGTCATGAATAATAAATATGAATTCCATCGTTTGACGACTAAAAGCATGTTGTTGACCATGCAGCCGTGGTACCACATGTACTTTAACATGCTGGCGATCTCCAATGGCGTGCGGGATGTGTGGGTGATCAGTCCATCGGACATGGGAGCGGTGTGGGAACGCAGAGCTTTTGCGCAAAAGAAATTCTGGGAATTTCCGATGAATCTGTATTTGTACGCCACCGGTAAAGGATTTCTGGCAGACCGATTGCATTCACCGGTGGTACCGACCACGACGGTTGCGCCAGCCCGCACCATAGCAGTAGGGCGGTTGAAATATAACGGTAATTGGAATCCGGAACCGGGGGCTTGGCCTCGGATGGCCTTATTGGCCCGCGCGAACGCCCAAACACAAGTCAATATTTCGACAGTTACCGCCGACAAACTAGACGCCAAGAAGTTACCGCTGCTGGATATGACGGGTACAGGAAAATTTAGCTTCACCGCAGCACAGGTTGCAGCATTGCGGAAATATCTGAATCAGGGCGGCATGTTGTTTGGTGACGCGGCAGGAGGTCATCCGCAATTTACCGATTCGTTTACCGCATTGTCGCTTAAGTTGTATCCGAAATCGGTGCTTAGTAAATTACCGACAAACTGCTCGATTTATCGCGGTACGATGCCTGGCGGAACGGACATTAAACACGTGCGCTATCGGCGCTATTACATGGATGTGTATGGTATAAAACATAAACCGGAGCTTCTGGGCATCAAACGTGCCGGAAGATGGGTGGTGGTCTTTTCTCCTGATGATGTTACATCCGGAATGCTGGGCCTGAAAACCTGGGGAATATCGGGTTATACACCAGCTTCGGCGGTAGCCTTGGCAACCAACGTTATTGAGTACGCCGCCAAGCACGCACCGTAATTGCTTTATTGGAATGGCCATCCGCTACGGATAACGGCTCCAATGGCGTCGGACAGGTGCTTGGTTGCGGACTGCGTGTTTCGCCCCAGACGGATAAGCTGCGGGATAAGCATGGGCTTTCTGGCGAGGCTTAACGTTAAGTCCCATGGGCGCACAGTTCCCGAGCCATCCACAAAATGTATTACTTTTGAAGAAACATTTTCAAAGGCCGTATCGCTGATCGCTCGAATCCCCAGCCAGGGCACTTTTCGCCGGTCCGCAAGCTGCCGGGTATAGGCGTTTTCCATATCTACAGCAATGGCTTTGGTTTCCTTGTAAAGCTGTTTTTTGGCTCTCACGGAGCCGACCAATTCCTTGGCGGTGTGAATAGGGCCTACACGAACGCGGCGCTGGCTGGACATGGCATTCATGAATTCCGCAACACGCTCGGCATCGGTTGAACTTGTATCAATGACCAGATCTCCAACGGCCAGTTCCGGTGCCAGCGCCCCGGCCACCCCGGCAACAATAACTCCGGCCACGCGGTGATGCGCATATCGGGGCAGCACCTCGCGCAGGCGTGTGCCGCGCATTCCGATGGTCTCAACCTTGATGGTGTCATAAGAATTCGACCGCGCCACGGACGGGCAATCATGCGTCCAGCGGTCTACCGCGGATTGTACAGCTTCTGTTTCGGGTTTTAAGGCCGCGAACATCAGCAACACTTTTGAATCACAAATTGTTTGAGTCTGCGTATTCATCACGAGTTACTATCGGACAATCCCTCAAACCAAGGCGCAATAATTTTTTCGAAAATTTAGTTATGCGACGCTGGGAGACGCGCTGCTTAGAGCCTATCATCCGCAGGGGCGTACAAGCGCGGGTGGGGTTGCATGCGTGTACGAACGCATTTTCCGCACATATAAAAGCGCACGGGAGAAGGATAATCTGTGTTATCGGCATCATCCCCCTGCACCCATTGCCGGCAAAATACGTTTTGCGCCCCGCACAACGCGCAATGCGTGGGGCCGCCGCCGCTTTTATCCACCAGTAAATCACTTAGGCGAGGGTATTTTGTCAATTCGCCCACACCATCCGCCGGTCCAATTTCAAAGCTCACATGTCTCTGTTTGAGCCAATGCGACATATGCTGCACGTCCGAGGCGTCACAATAGCAGGTCCACGAGCTGTTTCTCGGACCTTCGCGAAAAAAGCCCATATCTTCCAACCGCTCTTGTGCGATGGGATCAAGCCAATGCTTTACTTTTATTACCAGCCGTTCAACCATAGCTACTATCAATACCGCATGACGAGAAAAAAAGAAAGCTCAACATCCCGATGCCGATCAGGGCAGATTGGTCTGATAGGCTGAATTGTCCGCGGATAAAAATCCCGTTCCCGCGCCAACCGCAACGGCTGTGGGTTCGGTGATCTTATAACAATCCTTTTGACTTGCCGCGTGGCCATCGCAATACACGACGTTGGTATAGCCCAGATGGCGAAACGCCTGCGTGCCGGAGGCACGTTCAGCATCGCTGACCGAATCAGCGTTACTGGGAACCGGGTTAAGCAGAACCGGTGCCCGCATCCAGTAATCAATACCCCCGGTCCAGCCGCCGTCGCCAAATAATGCGCAGGCGGAGGGATTTTGCACATCCGTTCCCCGCGCCGGTGCAAGCATGGTCTCGCCCGGGCCTTCCATTGCACCGTGGCCGATGTAGCTGGTGTTGTAGTTATAGCCCAGCACAATCTGCCCGCTCTGCGGGGTTTGATGTACCATGGGGCAAACCAGCACCTGCAGGCTGGTCTGCCCCATGAACAGAATGCCCGGTGTATAGGACCAACGACCGCTCTGGGCATCGCGTACATCATTCAGTGCCCATGATGGGTTACCAGCACCGTCGTATCCGGGCGGATAAAAGTCGTCACAGGCCGTGGCGTATTGCTGGGCTTCCAGGCCCAACTGACGCAGGTTGCTTAAACATACGGTGCTGTCGGCATCCTGCATGGCCATGGCCAGTGCCGGCATAAGTAATGCCATCAGCATGGCGATGATGGCCAGCACTACCAGCAGTTCAACGAGTGTAAAACCCCACTTATGTCGCCGCGCCATAATTGTCATCCTTTCGCCCGGTGCCGATAATTATTCTGCCGGTCCATTTGCCGCCTCCGGGCCGTCAGGCTCTTCCAGTTCCACTATGTCTGCGGCGCATCAGCACCAGCGCCGCCAAACCGGAAACAAACAATGCCCATGTTGCCGGTTCTGGTACGACGCCTGCCACCGCCTGTATATACATGGAATCTGTGGCAGTGGCGGGTACGGTAAACTGGATGTACCGAATGGAACTTAATCCGCTGTCGGCGACATTTAGCCACGTTCCGCCCGAACTGTCACCGAGCGTGTTGACAATCTGGCTCCAAGATTCATTGCTGAACGAGGCCAGTGTGCCGAGAAACGGTTTAGAAAAATCGGCTGTCGGCGTTCCCGCGGCAATCGTGGCGGGGGAGTAGACTCCATCCGGTCCGATCTGCGATGAATTGAAGTAATTCGTGGGAACATCAAAGGTGATCAGACTCGCCGCTGAACTGTTTGAAACCCACTTGTACAATGACGGATCGGCGGGGTTTGGCTCAACGGCCGTTGCACCGCTGATGCCATCGTATTGTAGATATTCCCAAGTGCTTCCATCCTGACTTATAGCCACGGTCGCTTCGCGGGGGTTAGTATAATTTCCATTGTTAGTCGTACCGCCCGTGGTGCCCGCTACACCGCTTCCATACAGCGTGTCCGTAAGTCCTACGCCCGCCTGAATGCCAAGCGTAAATCCATTGTTCACAGCGGTACTGGTAGCGGCATATCCATGGGTCCCGAAACTCAGTTCTAAGGAATTTCCCGGAGCAACCGGCAGCAGCGGTGCACCGTATGCCCCACTTGCGGATGTGGTAAAAGCCGCATCAAATGGTGTTACCGTGTAGGATGCGCTGCCGTAGGAACCGGCGAACGCCTTGAGTTGGCCATTCCAGCCATTGGTCACTACGCCTGGCGTTACAACCGTGCCGGCCCAGTTGACCCCCTGCGCAGCGCAAACGCCGGCAGACAACAAAACTCCCGTTGCGAAAATAAGACTCTTCATAGGAAAACCTCTTTGACCTGTTCGGCGCGACCCGTCAAGTCGATACAAAAAGAATAATGCCGTGGCCCAGGAACACCGTTGTTGATTGATGCAGGCTCTGAATTTTCTCTAAGAGCAGGACGGGTCAACGTTCCGCCACATCGCGGAAAATAACCTTATCGACGCACAAACGTCCGCCCTGGCCTCAAATGCATGAATTCAAATCCGTCCATACAACGCTCGGTGTCCCATCTCGCGAGGACCGGCATAAAATCAACAGGCAGGTCTTCTGGCTCAGGGCGTCGTGGTGTCAGAGTCTTCCCGGAAATTTTGGTTCATACGGTTTGAGGATGCTTTACCGCTTATCCCGGCGAGAGCCGGTTGAACCATTTCCAGTGACCTGACGCGATAACTGCCCTTTACAGCGGCGCGTCCGCGGCGGAATTTAACCGCCTTCCCTTTTCATTCGCCTACACCGGCGAACACCTGTCAAGCCGCACTTTACCACCTTTCAAATTCTTTGCAACAATGCTGTCTGCTTGCTGCCAAGGCCGGTCACGTCTATAACATTCGTTGTGTACTTGCGGCCTGATCGGATGAGCCGGGAAAATCAGCGAATCGGGTTAAATGTCGCGTTGCGCGGGTAAGATTTAGAACCGGGGAGAAGAAATTTCCCTCAGGGATCGGCACAGCGACTTGGCGATTGCAATAAGAAAGGAAATTTTACTCACATGGCTCCATTATTACTCTATGATTTAAGCCAACTTGATTTGCATAAAGAAGAGTTCTCTCTGGAAGATATTCGTAAAATTAATCCGCAGCGCTTTGAGATGGAGCAACTCTCGGCGATTATTCATATCGATTACGCGGCTACCATTGTCATTGGTGTTAAGCATCTCAAGGAAAATGAGTTTTGGGCGCGCGGCCATATTCCCGGACGGCCCTTGATGCCCGGCGTTCTGATGGTGGAAGCGGCGGCTCAACTGTGCTCATTTATGGCCCGCAAAACCATCCCGGAAATTAAATTCATGGGTTTTGCCAAAGCCGACACCGTGCGCTTCCGCGGAACGGTCGTGCCGCCGAGTTCGCTTTACTTAATTGCTCAGGCGGCGGATATATCACGCCGCCGGATCATCGCCAACTGTCAAGGCATCTGTAACGGCACTCTGGTTTTTGAAGCTGTGATAACCGGTATGCCTGTGTGAAATATCCGGTGTCAGCGTTTTAGAGCGTAGCAATGCCCGAAATAGTTGAAAAAATCGCTGATCTTCTGCCGGAAGTGGCTCCCGTTGCCGACCTGATTAATAGCGCGGCCGGCGAGATGTCCCATGAAGTTCTTCCCGCACCGAGCAGTAATCCGACTGAAGAGCCAGTTGATTCGCCGCGGAAATCTACGTCGGATGGCTTTGCCGCGGTTCCGGCAAAACCCGCCGTCTATGCGTGTTTTTCGCCGCAAGGAGTTCCTATTGTCGCAGCAACCACAGCAAATTTGCGCAAAGCACTCCAAAATCGCATCGCCGGCGAAGCGGAGTCAAAAAAGAATCGCTTAAATTATGCCGAGTTTGTTGAAATCATTCGCTATCGGTGTGTCGGTAGCGCGTTTGCCGCAAGTTGGTGGTATTACCGCACCGTGCGATCTCTATTCCCCACCCGCTATGCCGCCATGCTGGCCTGGAAGGCCGCGTGGTTTATCACAATGAATCCCATGGTGGATTTTCCGCAGTTTCAAATTTCCGCAGAGCTTTGCGACGCACCGGCACTTTGTGTGGGGCCGTTGCTTTCCCGGCGCGCGGCGCGGGAGCTGATGGGATCCATGGAAGACCTATTTGATCTATGCCGATATTACGACATACTCCGGCAGGCTCCGCATGGGACGCCTTGTGCCTACAAAGAACTTGGCAAATGCTCCGCGGCCTGCGACGGCACGATTTCTCTGACGGAGTATCAGAGCCAGGCGACCGCCGCCGGCCATTTTCTCGCGGATTCCCTGGAGGCGCGAAGCCGGTGGTTTGAGCAACAGGAGGCCAAAATTCGCCAGGCCGCTTCACGCATGGATTTTCGCCTGGCAGCCTTATGTAAACGCAAACTGGATCTGGCCGATAAGTTAAACCAGGGAAAGCTGACGCAAGTTCATAATATGGACGAATGGAAATATTTAATTTTCCAGCGGGGTAAAACCAAACACTGGGTCGCTGCCTTTGTGGCCGGCCCGGGATGGATTCTGGCTTTTCCGGAAGTTCAGGAATCCGCGGTTAATGAACATCTGTACACGTGGATGCAGGTGTGCAATCTGGGTGTGGCGGAGCACCTTGTAAAGGAAACTTTTCCCATTGAGGAAGTTGCGGCTCTGGTGACGTATCATAAATACCGCCCCGCGGATGCCGGGCTTTATATCCCTATGGGGCAAACGATGAGCATTGAAGTCATTTACCAGGCGATGCGGATATGGCTTAATTATGAGGATCAGGATGAAATGCCGGAACTGAATTCCGCAACGCGGCCCGCCCGGGTTCGCCGAGGTGAAAAGCCGGCCTCATGAGGATTTCCGCCGCAGCACGCACATGTAAGAAGAGCCTTTGAAGGGCTGAAAAAAAAGGAATAACTAGACATTCAGGAGATAGGTGATGGTCGACGGCACAACGGATGTTTTGGTGATCGGCGGGGGTGTCATTGGCCTGACTACCGCGTGGCAGTTGGCGCAACGTGGCGTTTCAGTAACTGTCCTGGAGCAGGGACGCTGTGTTCAGGGTGCCAGTCGTGCGGCATTGGGAGCGCTTTGGCCGCCGCCGATGGCCCGCGCTGGAGCCATGCAGCAGATGCATCGGCAAAGTTTGTGGGGGTATGAAGCGTTTGTACAGTCGCTCCAAGCCGGCTCAGGAGTGCATGTGGATTATCAGCGCCGTGGAAAGGTGGAACTTTTAAATTCCGCCGATGCGGTTCGCACCGCTGAAGAGCAATGTGCCGCTGCCAACGCTTCCTGGCCGGAATTAAGTGACAAGCCGGTAATGGAACTGCTTACCGACCAGCAAACGCTGCAATATGAACCGGAAATAGCCAACGCACCCCATGGATCGCATCTCTGCCGCTGGTCCGGACAGGTAAACGTGGACCAGCTGCTGGCGGCGCTGGTGAGAGCTTGCACCAATTCCGGCGTGCGGATGATTGAAGCCACCCGCGTCGACCGGCTGGAATCTCATGCCGACCGGATCGTGGCGGCCCATGCCAACGGCCAAAGATTTCTGGCTGAAAAATTTGTGCTGTGCGCGGGAATCGGTTTGCCGGCCATTTCCGCTGGGAATGATCTTGCACCACCTATCACGCCGGTGAAAGGGCAGGCGTTGCTGCTGCGTGTGCAAAAAGAAGTGATTCGGCATATCGTAAAAAGCGGCATGATCTTTCTGGTGCCTTGGCAGGATGGTCGGATTCTGGTAGGTTCCACCACTGAACCGGAGGCGGGCTTTGACCTCACCAACACCGCGGACGGTATCGCACTTCTCCTCAATGGCGCAACGCAAATTGTTCCGGCGCTTAAAGCTGCGGCGGTGGAACGCGTGTGGGCGGGCTTGCGGCCCACCGGCCCCAAACATCGTCCGGTGATGGGCCGGTCCCCCGCGTTTTCTAACGCGTTTGTATGTGCAGGCCATTTCAAAATCGGCATCGGGCTGGCTCCGCTGTCAGGAAAGTTCATGGCGGAATTAATTGTCACAGGGCGCACCGAGCCGGGGATGGAGGCCTTTGCGCCCAAGTGATCGCAGGGGTGCAAAGGCTCCGCTTGCGGACCTCGAAAATGGCGGGGCGGCGGCATCAAAAATAATAGTGAATGCCCAGGCCGAAGTATTGAATTTTGTCGACAAAAAACTGACCATAAGGTGAATGGCCGCGATAAAATTCCAGCAGGAATTGCAGTTTTGAACTATCGGGTTTTCCGTTGGTTAACTCAATACCGCCCACCGCTGAAATATCCGTGTCGTAATTATTTTCGCTCCAGTTTTTAAAATCAATGCCGGCCACAGGTGACATAAAACACGTGCCTTTATGAAAGAATGCCGCGCCGTGGTATTCCGCTCCATAGTGAAACCGCCAATGCCCCAGGTTCGACGGGGCCACATCATCAAGATAGCCCGCCCCGGCATACAATCGGACCGTGCGGTGGAACAAATCTATGGAGGCCAGGGCGTTAAGCTCCTCATAACTTATTTTTTGGCGAAGACCGTAGTAATATGCCGGATTAGCAATTAAAAATTCATCACCAAGGTGCGAACTCTGGTGGTAATAACGCACCAAAAAGGAGAAATTCCGATGGCGTGCCGCGAAATAGCCGCCTACCAGAAAATCAACATTTTGTAGATCACTGTGCGCCGTGTCCATGTTGAAATAGGCAAATACGTCCGCTTGCATGCCGGCTTCCCACTGCCAATGGTCCGGCCAATTGCCGCGCTCAAATGGTATCGTGTCCCCGACGCTCACAGGAATAACATCCTTCAGGCCATTGGGATGATAGGGCGAATAATAGGTGTAGGCCATGCTGAATGTCGGCCACTTTGGATCGGCGATCAGGGGTTGAAACAGTCTTCCGGGTGGCAGAAAACCGGTGGGAAGATGGTATACGCCCGCCCGTTCCATGGCCTTGGTATCCATGCCGATCGCAAAGTTTCCATGGGTGGAATTGGCCGATGGTCCGGGCACTGGCATGACGCCGAGATTTTCCGCTCCCGTGTTTGACGAAGGACGAATTTGGGACGTCGGTACTGGCGCAAACTCGACGGTTTTGACGCCCTCGATCTTCCGCACCGCCTTCCGCACGGCCCTTTGATCCGCCAGCGGTACACCGCTAATTTCAGTCGTTGTTCCATGCACCTGTACGGACGTGGATCGCAGGTGGAATTTCATGTGTAGCAACGCGGAAACGTATCCGGAAATATACGCGCTACGCTCCGGTGCCGGCGCAGGGAGCGCCGCCGTAGCATGACTGCAAGTACAGAAAAGGGCGGCAACTGCCAGGGTATAGATGGTACGCATGAATTCTCCTGAATCTCTTTGCCTTATGTCCCGCGCTTGAATCTAACGTTATAAGCCTCGGGATATTGCAAATATCATATTGCGGCGGTTTCCAGCGGCAACACGCGCAAGGGCGCAGACTGAGCCGGGCGCTGGGGTCGCGGTTCAGGCGGCGGCGCGACCGGATTGCCGGCCGTAATATCCAACATGCGCTGCAAACTGACGCGCGACCAATACGTATCAAAAGAATCAACTTGAATTTGGTTCAAGACCTTTCCCATCGCGAGATTATCAAGAATGTAAAGCAGGTGGGGCGGATCAATGCGGTACATCGTGGTGCACAGACATTGGCAGTCTGAAAGTACCACGATATTCTGCTCCGGATGGGCCTTGGCCAGACGTTGTACCATGTGCACTTCTGTTCCCACCGCCCATTTGCTTCCCGCCGGCGCAGCGGCAATCTGCTTGCCGATAAAATCGGTGGATCCCACCAGATCTGCCTTCTGTACCACTTCCCAACGGCACTCCGGGTGGACTAGAACTTTTACGCCAGGCATCCGGCGACGAATATCGTCGATATGTTCGGGCCGGAAAAGCTGGTGCACACTGCAATGGCCTTTCCACAGAATAAATGTGGCATCGCGAATTTGCCGCTCGGTTAACCCGCCATTGGGCTGCCGATAATCCCACACCACCATGGATTCCAGCGGGTATCCCATCTTATAAGCGGTGTTTCTACCCAAGTGCTGATCCGGGAAGAAAATAATTTTGGTATGGGGCGCATCCGCTGGCATTTGCCCGGCTAACGCCCAAGCCAGAATCTTGTCGCAATTGCTGCTGGTGCAAACGGCCCCGTCATGTTCGCCGACAAAACTCTTCACGGCGGCGGTGGAGTTCATATAGGTTATCGGTACAAGCTTGAACGCCCGGTCCGCTTCGCACGCCGCGCAGATTGCGGACCACGCATCTTGAACATCATCCAGTTGCGCCATGTCGGCCATGGAACAGCCGGCACCCATATCCGGCAAGAGCACTTTTTGATGGGCGGAGGTTAATACATCCGCTGATTCCGCCATAAAATGCACGCCGCAGAAAATAACGAATTCCGCGTCGGTAAGTTTGGCCGCCTCGCGCGATAATTGGAAAGAATCTCCCAGAAAGTCCGCAAAGCGCACCACATCGTCCTGCTGATAATGGTGCCCCAGAATTACCAGACGGCGGCCCAATTCCGCCTTCCGCTGCGCAATTCTTGCTAATAGATGCTCATGCGGAATTTGCATGTATTCTTTGGGGATTGGCTGTTGCCACTGCATAACACCACCTCTTCTTAGCACCATTATAGGCACCCGAGAGGTTTTTGTGGCTTTTTCAGGCTTCGGATGGGCACGGTTTCATCTCTGTATGGAAATCCGCCAGGACTTCCTGGGTTCGGGCCTCCGCTTCCAGTTCAAAGGGAGAATGGGCATACCCGAAATCCAGGCAGCATTGCACGTACTCACGCACAAAAACTCGTATCTCACCCAGACGTTCATACTGGCATACATGTGCCAGTTGATGGATCAGTCGGCGTTTGACATCGGGAAGATTGTTTTTAATAAATATTCCGTAACCGAATGTTATGCCGTCGGTCTTTGGCGTCAAAATCCCGATCTCTTTGGCCAACAGGGTCAGCTCGGCGTTGGGATGCGGCAATTCATCGACATAAATGACCCGCACCTTTTCCGGACGCTTCACGCCTACGCGCAACGCATCCCGCCACTGGAGGGAATCCAGAGCCGCGCCCTTTTCCATGGCCGATCGTTCCATGGTTTCGGCCCATGCGGTCATGGCCGGTGCAACGGTCGGAACAATTCTCTTTAATACCTCTACGTTAATCATTTTCGCCTCTCCTCTATTTAACGCACGACTTGAATTCTTCGGTTCACGTAGATGTGAGCGTAAGTCTTTCATCGGCTCATCGTTGTAATTCCATAAGCTAAATCCAAAGAAATTGCCGCCATTGCTGTCCGATAAGGTTAACTCTGATAAAACACCGGCCGACACCCGGTCGGTGGTGTGGCCTGCATGAGAGAGTCCTCCTTTGTATGTTGGCAGCCCCTCGCCCAAACTTGTTTTCACGTTTGTCCACAAGCTCGTGCTACAATACGGCTATTGGATATCCGCAATGGAGAACAAGGTATGACTCAATCGATCCGGGAAGACCAAACCGCAATCATATTGGTGGATCACGGCAGCCGCTTGGCGTCCGCGAATGATATGCTTAATGATGTTGTGGCGCTTTTCCGCCGCGTCAGCGGTTATCCGATCGTTGCCGCCGCGCACATGGAACTGGCCTCTCCGAGTATTGCCGATGCTTTTTCGGCCTGTGTCGCCCAGGGTGCTACACGGGTGGTGGTACACCCCTACTTTTTGTCGCCCGGCCGCCACAGCACAACCGATATTCCGCGCATGGTCGCCGAAGCGGCAAAACATCACCCGGATGTCAGCTTCCACGTGACGCAGCCGTTGGGACTTGATGAGCAAATCGCCCAAGTGATCGTAAAGCGCATTACGCATTGCAACGATCATCAGGACCGTTGCGAATACTGCCAGGCCCGCGGGCGGCATCAACAGGAACTCTGCCAATCCAATGGTTACAATTGTAATACATGTAAACCCACCGGCTGTCCCAACGCGCCCGTGCCTGCAGGTCAAGCCGGTTAAAGATCGGCAGGCGAATTTTTACTGGATTAGCGCGGCTCAAGCAGTTTGACTTTTGTGCCCGCTTGGATAATAGTGTTGTGATGAGTAGTGTTCGTCCATCCTGCGTTGCGGTTTCAACCGGCGATAGTTATCGGTTCTGGTTCTACTATTTTACCGGTGCTATGCGGCGGGCTGGGTGATCTTTTTCCATCGTGTGAATGTGATCATAAAGCCCGCAAAAAAGCGGGCTTTTTTATTGGTGTAACGGGTTTTATAGAAACGGAGTGAAAAATGATTGTGGTCATGCAACAAGGTGCCGATAAATCCCGCGTGGATCATGTCGTATCGCTGATACGGGAAATGGGCTTGCGCGAACATGTTATCGTGGGCACCGAGCGGACGGTCGTAGCGTGTATCGGCGATGAACGGAAAATGGATGTTGAACGCGTGGAAAATGTTTCTGGCGTGGAAAAGGTAATGCCCGTGCTGGCCCCGTATAAACTGGCCTCGCGGGAAGTAAAAAAGGAGCGATCTGTCGTGGCGTTGGGGGGTACGCTGGGAGCCAGCGCGGGCGGAAAAAAAATTGCAATGATTGCCGGCCCATGTTCTGTGGAAGATCGTGTTAAACTTCTCGAAGTGGCCCATGCGGTGAAAGAGGCGGGGGCTACCGCACTACGTGGCGGAGCGTTCAAGCCGCGCACCAGTCCCTATGCCTTTCAGGGCATGGGTGAAAAAGGGTTGGAAATTCTGGCCGAAGCACGCGAACAAACCGGCTTGGCCGTGGTGACGGAAGTCATGTCCATTGAGCAGGTTCCGCTGGTGGCCAAATATGCGGACGTATTTCAGGTCGGCGCGCGGAATATGCAGAATTATAATTTGCTCTGGGCGGTGGGGGAGCAGAAAAAAACGGTTCTGCTCAAACGCGGACTAAGCGCCACGCTCGAAGAATTTATGCTGGCGGCGGAATATGTCATGTCGCGCGGTAACAGCAATGTGATCCTCTGTGAACGCGGCATTCGCACGTTTGAATCCTACTGCCGCAACACCTTGCCGCTGGCGATTGTGCCGGAGGTTCACCGCATCAGCCATTTGCCTATTGTTGTCGATCCCTCCCAGGGCACGGGCCATGCGCATCTGGTACCGGATATGTGCCGCGCTGCTGTCGCATGCGGAGCCGACGGATTAATTATTGAATGCCACAGCGATCCGGAACACGCCCTGACCGATGGTGCCCAATCCATAACGCCTCAGGTCTTAAAATCGTTGATGGTGTCGTTGAAAAAAATTGCGGCAGCTGTGGATCGGGAGATCTGATCCCGCCCAAGCGTGACTCGGAAGTTAGGCCTGCTGGTTGCTTATTGACGCGATGGCTCTACATCACTTGCAGTTCCAGTTGGCACGTGTTGCCATCGCCGCATGGTTGTTCAATACGTCGAAATGAGTGTGGCGTCGCTGCTGTAAGCTTCGCCATCGCCGAGAAGCTGGTTTCGTCTGATGGCGTTACAGCCTGGCACGTCGATCCGCCAAGCGAGATAATTTCCGCGCGCATGATTGTGGCCCAGGGTTGTAACTGCGGCAATGCAGCACGCGTGGCCAACAGGCATAACAACGTGCGGCAGCTGGAACTTGAATCGGGCGCATCAGCATGATCAGGTGTCAGAAAATCCAACGATCCGGCAATCGCGGCGTTCATTCTGCCGCTGTCGATCCACTTGGCGGCTCGGATGATTGCCAACATGCCCGGTGTCTCGCGATCAGCAAAAGTAATCAGGGGGCCTCGTATGCCAAAGGCGATCGTTAATTCGGCCGGCACAGTGCTGGGCAAAGTACGGCGAAATGCGGCGGGACTGGCAAATTTTCCGCCATCAGCAACGCGCGAAGCCTGAAACAGGCGGTCATCTTCCAGCGAACCGTAGCATGTCCCAATAAATAGTCCCATAGATTCTCTCTGGGGCACCGAAACACCCCGCAGCAGCAGGGCGGTCAGCTCGTGGGCTTGTGCTGTCATAGCATTGCTTTCACGACCGGACAAATAGGAGTGTTCCATATCATCGGGTGGCGGAACATCGGCGTTCATGTTCCGCGCGCAGTGCACCGGCTTTCTTCCGTCTTGTGCCGCCAGTGCGTAGATATACACGGTTTCAGTCATGGCCTATGCTTTCGCCTTTTGGGATTCCCAATACAATGGCGGCATTCAACCCTCCAAAACCGCTGGCCGTTTTCAAAATGCGTTTCAATGGCGCGGCCGTGGGGCTGGCCCGGACAAAATTCAACTCCGGCCACTGCGGATATTCAAGGCCGGTTGTCGCCGGTACCACCTGCCGATGCAGCATGCAAGCCGCCAATGCCGTTTCAAGAACTCCGCTGGCTCCTAGTGTATGGCCGAGAAACCCTTTTGCGGCTGTGAGGTACGGCCGATGAGGAAACACCTGTCGCATGGCCAAAGCTTCCATCGCGTCGTTATACGCTGTGCCAGTGCCATGAAGAATCACAGCGTCAATGCCGGCGGCATCAAGGCCCGCAAGGGCCTGGCGGATTGCCCGGACCAGCCCGGACGCTTCCCGATCCGGTGCTGTCAGGTGTGTCGCGTCACACGACATTCCCCAGCCTTCCAATAAGACACTCGGTCCCCGCACACCCGACTGCGGATGGTTGTCGGAAGTTACCAGACATGCTGCCGCTGCGGATCCCAATGCCAAGCCATCGCGCTGGCGGTCAAACGGGCGGCATTGTGTTCTGGTAATTGCTTTAAGTGCGTAAAAACCATCCTGAATGAATCCCCCCGCCACATCCGCGGCACACACGACCATTCGCTTTACCTCCCGTGATTGGATCATCACGGCCGCTTCGATAATCGCGGTTAAGCCCGAACTGCATGCGGTGGAGATAACCATTTGGGGACCGCCAAGACCAAAGCGCCGGGCTAACGCATGGACATTATCCGAAAGCATCGGTGGGGCGGCTGAACCGCCGTCTGGGCCCCTGGAATTTAGCCAGGCCTCCACCGGTTGCATGTCCCCTTTGGTCGTAGCCAGAATTAATCCGCAATGATTGCGGTGTTCCGGCGGGGGTAGCGCGGCGGTGATGGCCTGTGTGGTTAGTGCGTCCCAGAGATTATTCTCCGACTCCTGGAGTGGGGCACTGGGGGCCGATTTTCCGGAAAGCCACGCGGAAAAAATACTTTCCGCCGACGGATGCATCGGGGTCGCTGCGCCAAAACAAGAAAGCCGGACTGTCGGGGTTCGCTGGGCGGTCATTGCTCACTAGTGTAATTGATTTGTTTCAAGTCGTCGCTGAACGTAGAATCTAGTCAGATAGGATTCTGGCGGTTTGCGGAAGATTCGGTCATAGCAGGGTGCGGCAAAATGGCCGAGTATGTGGAAACTCAATCAAGTGAATCGGCCCCGCGCCGTGAGATCACGCTGCGCGTGGTGTTGCGCACCACCTTCGTTCTGACCTGGTTCGCCATCTATCTGATCATTTTAGCATTAATTTTAGGCCCATTTTTATGGGTATGGTGCCGGCTTTTTGACCGGCGGCGGAGTAGTGTCCGCAGGCTGGCACGGATGTTTTACCGGCAAGGCATGCGCGGGTACTGCGGCAAAAATTTGCGTATTAAAGAATTCGACTGGTCGGCGATTCGCGGCCCCTGCATTTTGATCGCCAATCACCAGTCCGCGATCGACATTCTCCTGATGTTCCAGCTTCCGCCGGACGGTTGCTGTTGGTCCAAGGAATGGCCTTTCCAACAGCCTATTCTGGGGTGGCTGATGTCGTTAAGCGGGCATTTACACGTCGAGGAACCGGATATCGTCAAGCGGGCCACAGCGATGGTGCGCACCGGGCAAAGTATGTACATATTCCCCGAAGGTACCCGGTCGCGATCTTTGAAACTCGGGCGATTTCACGAAGGTGCCTTTCAACTGGCATGCAGGACCAACGTGCCGGTTATCCCGGTCGCCATTCACGGCAGCGGGAATTGCATGCCACCCGGACAGATCTTTGTTTTTGACGTGCCGATTCTGGTTGAACCACTGGGTATTTTGTATCCGGATCACAGCTTGGAGCATCCGCAACGTGAACTTAAAAAGCAGGTGCGTGAAATGATTGTGGCGGCGTTGGCACGCGGCCCCGACCAGAATCCCGAAGTGAAAAGTCACGTGGCAGGCCCTGAACCGCTGGATACTTTCCGTCCGGTAGTTCCGGATTTCCCTGCGGCGGGAGAAACGCCCCATGGGTGAAAACATGGGTGAAAACTTGGCCGGAAATATTCCTCATGCCGGTCCTATGCGCTGGCTTAGTTCCGCATTCGCTCAGCAAGATAACACGATTACCGCGCAGCAATGGATCCCCGCTGATCATCCATTTCTACTTCACGGCCGGCTTCCGCAGTCCACCATTATTGAATATATAGCCCAGACCGCCGCCGCAGGGGGGAAGACTCTTGCCGCGGGAAATCCCACGGGCCAGCCTGTTTCGGGTATGTTAATAGCCTTAAGCGATGTGCGGTTTTATGGCTCCGTCGGTGCGGGCGATACCTTAAGCCTGCAGGTTGCCGTGACATATCGTATGGGAAATATGTATCGTTGCCGGGGCCAGGCCCGTAGCGGAGCAACGCTGATCTGTGAAGGCTGGTTTTCATTCCGCATTCACAGCATTAAATAAAGTATTTGGAGAATTTATGACGCCCACTGAGCGGAAACTTATCGATATCTTAAAAGAGGGCCTGAAGCTGCGCATGGATGTCGCACTGATTCAACCCGAAACCGCCATTTTTGGAAAAAACGGTTTAGGTTTGGATTCCGTCGATGTGCTGGAAATTGCCGTGCTCATTGATAAACATTTTGGGGTGGCCTTGCAGGATAACAATGACGAAGTTCGCGCGGCGCTGGTCACAATCGGGTCTCTTGCGGCATACATAGATCGCAACGCCCCGGCTACCGCAACTGCCTGAACGAGTAATGCTGTGGATGCTGCAACGTATATTTTAGGAGCCTGTTCCGGTGCGCATATTGTGCCACCAGAAATCCGTCCGGCGATCCCCCCGGTACAACGTGTTTCCGTCCGGGCCGGGTTTCCGGCCCGGCATCCCGGCTTTCAAGGTCATTTCCCCGGTAACGCACTGTTGCCCGGATTTTTGCATATTGAATTGGTGCTGGATATTCTGCGGATCCATTTTCCGCATGTTGAACTCCGGGCGGTGCGGAACGCTAAGTTTTTACGACCGGTTCTTCCTGACGAAATGATAGATGTGGTTCTGAGCTTGGAGTCCGACGGCAGCGTGGCGGCCGAGCTTCATGTCTCCGGCGTGGTGGTTTCGGAATTGGTATTGGAAGTCTCGGGTGCGGCATCATCTCCGGCCCAGAAATCGTAAAAATTTCCCCATTGATACGGATGTTTCCGCAGCAGAGCTTCAAGATCGGTGGCATAGTCCTGGGCGGCTTTCTTGACCAGTTCGTCGCGCGATAATCCATTATTGGAATCATAGATGCGTGGCTCCGAAACAAACATGCGATAACGCCGCGGACCTTCCCGCAAGGTAAACGCTGTTATCATCGCAGCCTTACCCACAACTGCCGCGGTAAACGGCCCGGCGGGCAGGTAGACGTTGTCCCCCAGCAGGGTCACCTGGACTTTCCGTCCATGCATAACCCGATCCGCCCGAATCCCTACGTATTGCTTCCGGCGCAATGCCCCCATGATTTGTAGTCCGGCGGCAAGCGGATCGGTTGAATTGATAAACTTCATGCCCTGCAGCATTTTCCATTGGTCTTGATGGAACTGTTCCGTGCTGTCGCTGAAATCACGGTACATCACGAAGTGCATTTTTGCCGGATCAATGCGGGGCCTCAGCCATGGTGTGGCTATTTCCAGAGCACCGAAGTGCGCTGTAAGAATCAACACCCCTCGCTGCAAATCCAAAGCTCGCTTCAGCCGATCGCGATGATCCGATGCTACGGTGATCCCGGCATTGGCACTGGCCAGGGCAACACTCCGATCCAGAATCAGAACGCCGAACATGCGCACCTGCTGATAGCTGTGCCAATAGAGTTGCCAGCGGTTATGAACGCCTTTAACACGCTCTTCAAATTTCATGGCGGCAACGCGGGCTTTCCGGTTAAATATCCAAAAACCCAGCGAAACAAGCCCAACCGCGAAATACCCCAGAGGCGGCACGCGCCGGCCAAGAAACAACATAAACATGTTGCCACGGTATCCAAAGCGATGTTTCGCCCGGACGTTGGGTTTGGCGGAATCAGGCAAAGGTACATTCATCACGCCAGAGAGTGTATCACACAATCGGATGCACGCGACATTGTGCCGGAACGGATCGGTCCTTCAGCCCGCGGGCGGTGGCGGAAAATGGGGTAACGTGTTTCCGGCGCTGGCGGTTTAGCGTTATAACCGGTACAAAAGATGCGCTGAATTTAATGGGTATTGGTAAAAGAGCCATGGCATTTGGATTTATTAAGAAAGCACTGGGACAAAGCGTAGAAAAATTACGCACCGGCCTGACCCGCACGCGCGAAGCGCTGGTCGGGTCATTACGCACGCTTTTAACCGGCCGCAAGCTCGATCAGCAATTGCTGGATGAACTGCGGCAACGCTTAATCACCGCTGATCTTGGCGTCGTAGCGACAGAGCATATTATTACCGACTTGAATGCGGCCTGGAAACAGGGGCGAGTACAGTCCGGTGACCAGGTTTTGACTTTCCTTCAGGAGGAAATGCGGGCGTATTGGCCGGTGGAATCCCGCGCTTTGAAATTCGCGCCCACCGGCCCCACTGTCATTTTGGTAACCGGGATCAATGGTGCGGGCAAAACCACCAGCATTGCCAAGCTGGGCCAATATCTGAAAAATCAGAACAAAACCGTCATGGTCGCCGCCTGTGATACCTTCCGCGCCGCAGCCGTGGAACAATTGACTATCTGGGCCCAGCGCATCGGCGTGGAGATTGTCAAACATCAGATGGGCAGTGACCCCGCAGCGGTGGCTTTTGACGCCTGCAAGGCCGCAGTGGCGCGGAATATTGATGTGCTGATTATTGATACCGCCGGGCGTCTGCATACTCAGGATCATTTAATGCGCGAACTGGGAAAAATTCGCCGCGTCATCCAGAAAATCATTCCCGCCGCCCCCCATGAATCGCTGCTGGTGCTCGATGCCACCATCGGGCAGAATGCAATCCGGCAGGCCGAAGAATTTACCAAATCCGTTGAATTAACCGGCATATTTTTAGCCAAGCTCGACGGCACCGCCAAGGGCGGCATTGTCGTAGCCATCCGTCGGCAATTAAACCTGCCGGTAAAATTCGTCGGCCTCGGCGAAACCCCCGAAGACATCGCCCCCTTTAACCCCGACGAATTTGTCGAAGCCCTCTTTTTATGTTAATCATACAGGAGTCACTGATGAAACATATCTCCGGTTTTGCAATATTGATGCTGGTTATCCTTGGCGTTGGCCGTGTCGCGTCCGCGGGCCATCCATTTTTTCTGAAAAATGGAGATCGCGTCTGTTTTTATGGTTACAGCATTACAGCGCAGCGCTATTACACCACGGATGTGGAAACGTATGTTTTGACGCACTATCCAGACCTTAAAGTTACATTTGTGAATTCGGGCGTTGGCGGAGACCGTGTTACCGGCGGCTGGGCAGGACCGATTGATCTGCGGCTTAAACGGGATGTATTTCCGTTC
>JAJZGH010000310.1 GCA_021798635.1 Planctomycetota bacterium
CAGGATGTAATGGGGGAAGTGGTCGAGTCGCCCTTGCAACAATTCAAGTTCCTCCACGCTGCCGCCAATATGGGCACCCAGGTGGATACGATCGGGATATTTCTCCAACATGCGGTCAAGCATGGCAAATTGCTCCATAAAGCTTTTGTGCCCGTCCTTCGGATCGTATTTTTTTCCCTCGCCGAACCAGGCTTTCGGATCGCTCACATGGGTCATAAAGTGATAGCCCAGGTCATACGCCTGCCGCATGAGGCTTTGCATCTCCGGATGATCGAGATTCATGCCCATGCGCTTCTGCGTGCCGGGGGCGTTGTGAAATTTAATCAAGCGTGAACCGCAGGCGTGGAATTCATCAATGCGTCTTCGCCATTCTTTTATAAAATCTTCACCGGGCCCCAGATTCTGCCATTTTGGAATGGCAATAAATTCAAATCTTCCGGGAAATGCTTCGCGAAGTGCATCCACATCTTCCAGTGGTGCCATGGTCCAGATTTTGCCAATGCCATACGCATCCGCCGCACGCAGAAATTCGCGCGTCAGCGCGGGTTCGCGCGTGTGCGTATGGGCGTCAATAATTAATCCGGGAATTTTCCGCGGCGGCACAGAGCGGTAATTAATTCCCAGGCGATTGTGCGGCAGTGCCGCGGATGTCGTGGTGCTGGTGCTATGGGTCATAATACTTCCTGAAAATAGAGGGTTTAACTTCTTACGCTACTGCCTCACAGGCCGCAGCCATCCACTGGCCGCTATTGGCTAATTGTAGGCGAGATATTACCGACGGCTACTTCCCGGCCGGTCTGGTGGCGGCAGGAGTCTTGGGCCAGGGATCCACATTGGTGAGCAGCGTGATGCGCACCATCCGCCCTTTCGCGACCTTCATGCCATTAAACCAATCCCACACGTAATACTGAATATGCTTTTTTTTGAAATAAGCCACAGATCGCCGGTCCGCCACAATGCAATACTTGTGCAGTATCCGCGTAGTGGCCTTACCGGAAGTGTTAAATGGAACATAGGTCAACAATTGCTGCGGGGTGGCGAAGAAATGGACATCGGCGTCGGCATAAAAAACCAGACTCGGTTCGGTGTAGCCAACGGCACCAAGTGCAAAGCCCTCCGCACGCAGGCGCCGCATCTGCTGCCCTGCCTCGCGGCTTAGCTGCAGAGCTTTGATACTTGGCAGCGTCGAAATATCCGCAATCATTAATGTCAGCCCGAAGCACAATACCGTCACATAGGGCCACGCCGGGCGATTCCAGGAAATGGCGCCCGCCGCTCCGGTGGCAAACAGTGCCGCAGCCAGCGGAACCAGATGATAAAACTGTTGGGGATGATCTGGCACAAACATCCTCCACCCCCCCACCACAGCGCCCATACCCAGACCCAGCCAAACCGCCATCCACACCCACCGCGCCACTGCAAACCATTTAGGCGACAGCACGTCGGTCATCCTGTGCCAACTTTGTACCAGCGTATCAGCGCAAAGGATCGCCAGGGGGATAAATAACGGCAAGACATATTCCACCATCTTGGTGACAATACATTCAAAAATCAGCCACGAAGGAATAATCCATGCGAGAATAAATTGATAGGGCGACGGGTCAATGGACATCACCAGCTTGCCGCGCACACGCCGAAGGGCGTGGTAGGCCGCCGGCACCAGTAGCACACTCCATGGCCAGAAAATACCCCAGATGACCAGCAGGTAAAATCCGAACGGCTCCCCATGGCCCTGCAGGCCGGTGGAGGTGCGTTGCACCAGATTGCGAAAGAGCATTCTCTCAATGAGCCGGCCATGAGTGGCATGCCAGGCGGCGATGAACCAGGGCAGCACCAGCACAATTAAAACGCCCAAACCCATCAGCGGACGCAAGCGTCGCCACCAGTTCCAATTGCCTTTACGAAACAATCCAAAAATCAGTTCCGGCAAGTGAATAACGCGCCCCAAGCCCGGGCTTTTCCACCAGTCGCGCCATAGGTCGGCCGCCCGGCCCGTGGTCATGGAAAGCGTTAACATCGTGGCCAGCACAAAAATGGGGGTTACGCCCTTGGTCATAATGCCTGCTGCCATCGATGCCCAGAAAATCAGCACAACCCCAATGGACACATGCCCCCGCGATGCCACATACGATTCATTAAGTATCTCGCCGCCGGCCCAATCCGTAAGATGATCCACGCGCGGACGCAATTTCGGCACGCCATCATCGGAGATCTGCGAATCCCACGCCTCCCAGACGCAGGCCATGCACACGGTGGTGAAAAAAATCAACACGGAATCCGCTGTGGCCATACGGGTTTCCACGAAATAAAGCGAGGCCACCGATAACATCAGCGCCGAAAGCAAACCCGTCGCCCGGCCAAAACGCCGGCCCGCCATCCCATACACCACCAGCAGGGTCAACGTGCCAAACAGCACGCTCGGCAGTCGCGCCGCCATCCCGCTGACGCCGAAAAGTTTATAGCTGACATCCATAAGCCAGTAAATCATCGGCGGCTTTTCCGGACGCAACACACTGTTAAAGCGCGGAACGATCAAATTCCCGGAGCGCAGCATTTCCCGCGCCGCGGTGGCAAACCGCGGCTCATCGCGGTCAAAGAGAGGAATGCGGGCCAGTCCCGGCAGGTATAAGGCTCCCGCCAGCAGAACAATCAGCAACGCGTCTTCCCAACTCCACCAGCGTTTAACCACTTTTTTCTTTGTCACTTGTTCCGGCATTCAATTATCCAGCACGTTTTTTCACAGGACGCCCGATCGGCCGGAGCTTATGTTCCGTGTTTGTTTTCTTGGCGATCTTGGCACTCCACTGATCGTCGCCTAAAGGCCGGGCACGCTTCAGGCTCACTTCCAGGCGGCCGCGCACAGAATTATCCAGCGGCTTATTGACGCATTTTTTCCACCGCTCCGGTCGGTCAACCGGCCACGCACTAAGCAGTTGCCTGGCGGGCTTTTTCTCGCAACCGAGACTGGAAAAGGCCCAATCCTCAGCACGCTGCACGAACCGCGCACGCAGCGGGATCGCTTCGATATATCCAACCAGCTGGACAAAATCTTCCCCTTTTTGCACCGGCAGGCTTTCATACCGCCCCTGATACACTTTCCCCAGCGAACGCGGGTAGCGTGCCCGGTGCCGCTTGACATGGGTATTGGCCACCCAGGACATATATTTGGATAAATCCCTCTTTCCACGCGGCCGCAAAATCATGTGCCAGTAATTCGGCATGAGGCAAAAGCCAAAAACTTCAACCGACGCCTGGGCTGTACCTTCAATAAGTAATTCCACAAACGCCTGAAAATCATCCGATGAGCGAAACAGCGTCTTACCGTTTCTCCCGCGGTTACAAACATGATAAATAACGCCGCCCATGGCGGCCCGCGCTGTTCGAGGCATCTTGACACACTGTCCTTTCTTTTCTCAGGCAAAAGCCGGACGTTACCGTAACGGCTAAAAGTTCGCCTTATTTCTTTTCTTTTGCCGGCACCGCAGCGGCCCTGGAAATAAAGAGGTTCTTCAAAATATGATCACCACTTAACTGTTCTCCGCTGATGGCCATGGCCAGCAATTCACCGCCCAGAATATCCGGAGCAATAATCAGATCCGGTCCAACCCGTTCAACGCGCTGCAGATTTTTACTGTTTTTAACCGCCGCCACCGTCCGCGCGCTGCCCGACAGTTCTTTGGCCGCCATGACAATAAAAGCGTTTTCACTGTCATCCGCCCGTAAAGCCAGAATAGCCAGGGCCTTTTCTCCCCCTGCTTTCCGTAGTACTTCAATGTCCGATGCGTCCCCGACCAGCATGTCCGCGGCATCCATCCAGAGCGTATCCGGCTCTTTAGGCACAATTACAACCACGGCCAGATGCCGGGTTTTCAGTTCCCGGTACGTGTTATGTGACAATGAATTGTCCCCAATGACAATATAATGATCTTGTTTCATACGGCGTTTTTCTCCAGAGAGCAACCGCTGCATTCGTCCATTGACCAACGGCACGATCACGGCCGAGATGGACGTGGCAAAAACCGTGATGCCTAAAATAATAAGAGAAATGACAAAAAACCGCGCGTCGCTGCTTTTGGGAACAATATCCCCATAGCCCACGGTCGAAAGAGTGACCACTGAAAAATAGAGCGCACCGGTTAAATTTTTGATGGGCGGTGTAAAGCCCTGTCCCAGCACAAACGACCCGAACACACTGTAGCCCAGAAGCAATATCACGCTCATGAGGCTGAACATGGTTCCAGTGGCCAGACTGGATTTTGAAAACTGCCGATAAAACAGAAGCAGCGCCACCAGCACCACCCCATTGAGCAGGGTTAACGCCCCCCACCGGAAACTGGCCTGATGGAGCACCAGCGCCAGCGTCGCTGCGGAAATAAGTAGTGCCATGACCCAAGCCAGCCGGGAGCGAAATGCCAATCCAAACGACATCGTCAGAAGGACGGCACCGGCCAGGGCTTCCGGCAATCCGCTTAGTCCCGGAACTCTGGCGATCTGACCGATATGTAATACAGGTTTAAGCTGCTTGAGTAGGGGAAACGCTTTGGATAACCGCGAAATGCCGTCCAACAGATTCAACAAGCCAAGAATGGCGGCTGCGGCGGCGACCGGCAAATGGGGAAACCAGTGCTCCAGTCGCAAACGTCGGCGCACCTGCTGCATAAACCGCCCCATGCGCTGACGGGCAGGGAATTGTAGAACTGGAGCTTTCTGCCGCATGAACCGTTCCTTAAACGACAGGCCGCGTTATGCCAACCCGCCCGAAGCACGCCTAGGAGCCTGTCCGAGTAATCGCCGGGTTGCGATCCCGGCGCGCCGGGATGATTTTTGGCCACCATCAAGAAACGGCGACGATGGCGTACCTGACACGGATGGTACTCCGAGGAGCCGCGCCGCAGAGGGGGGCCAAAAAGCACGCCGCCCTACGGGTGGGCCTGACATGCCCCGTCTGCTTTGTTGTCGGATCTCGCAGACTCATTATTA
>JAJZGH010000311.1 GCA_021798635.1 Planctomycetota bacterium
ATGACGTGCGGTGGCCGCTGCGCGACAGGGCGTAATGCGGCGTCTGCTTGGCATAAGAATTTCGGCTACACCACCGCCGGTTGACGCACGGCCGCATCTACTAAACCCTGTGCCCTAAGTAGATAATAATCACGAAAGCCACACAAAAACCCAGCACAATGAGAAACTCGCGTTTCCAAGTAAGTTTCTTCCAACAGGCGGTGCAGACAGGCTGGTTTTTCCAGCGTCGTTGTTTTTCCAACGCGCCGATTTGCTCTCCGCAGTTTGCGCAGGCTCCTGCGGCAGCGTAGGCGGGCACCTCCAGCAACGGGGGCTTCCCCGCTGGCGGTGCAACAGCCTGGCGGGTCTCGTTGGGGGCCGTGGCCAAATTCCCCGTGGACCGCGCACCGGTGGGCGCGGATTCCGGCGGCTTCAGATCGTGCCAGCATCCTTGGCACACTCGCTGGTCCCGATAAAGGTACACCTTTTCAGTATCGCCTATCGGCCTTCCGCACCGTTTGCAATTTTCCATTCCTGATCCCCTAAAATGAACCACGCCGCAGAACTGGGCGAGCGGCAAAGCCACGGCTGTTTCGTATGGCCAGAATTATATAGCCAACCACGCTATCCGCAACGCGGCGGATCCAAAACCGCCGGCAAACCGGGCGGAATACCGCTGATTCCGCCCATTTTCACGATGTGCAGGCTGCGGATCGGCAATAACCGGCCCATATTGGGCACCTTCACAATATGCGATAAATCGCTATTCTGTTCAGCACTGGAGCAGCTTTGGGCTGCCTATGCTCCGCGACTTTTGCATAGCACCCCCCAGCGTACAAGGAAAATCCGGAAAAATTGTAAAAATGGGGTACAGGGGGGTATGCCTAAATAAAGCCGCTACGGTTCCAAGGGCATTTTCACAAGTTATCGACAGTGGCCGCCCGCTGGAATGTCAAAAGGGCCGCTACTGTCCGAACCGCAGCGTCATCGCACGCCCGCAGCTTCAACCCGTTACGCGGCCTTGGGAATCCGTAACGCCCGCTTTGTCTTGCGCCGCCGCGGCTTGGCGGACGCACGATCATTCCAATGCCCGATTACGTGAACCAGTTTTGACACACCAAAACCATGGTATCCCCCGTCGGCGTCTGTGCAGACAGCATAAACGCCATCAGGGGTAAACAATTCGACACGAAGTACGGTTCCATACTCTCGCTGGACAACAATATCCCCGCAATCTTCCGTTACAAAGTCACCGATCCGAATTTTTCTCATGGCCATATCGGCCCCTTTCTGTAAATCGCCGCCCGTAAAAAACCGGCCAGGCGACACAACGCCGGGCAACAATCATTTTGACGCGGCCACCATCGCCGCAATGCCAGCCTTAACCGCTTCTGGAAGCGATGGCCATGCTCCGATAATCGCAGCAAGCCGGTCATCGCTGGAAACCATTCTTTTCACGTTTTTGGTCACACTCGCAGGGGGGTTGGCACGCGAACCATGCGTGTATTCAAGGGTTTTTGCCACATTGTCACTGGGTTCGATCCCCAGCGGCCTCATGTTTTCGGGGGGTTCACAAACCCCTTGGTAATCGTTGATTCCGTGCCTTTTCAATGACCCATGAGCACTGATCATTGAACGGATTTTCGGAAATTCGTAACATCTTGATCGGTGATCATTGATCCGTGATCAGTGAGATTCACCACATTGGCGCAACGACACGGCGCTCATAACCAATGTGCATTCCTTTGGAATTCCGCATTTCTTCGGTGAATGCCGCTGCAGCGACAGACAAGATGCCTGCGGTTCAGCGTCGCCGGCGGAAAAAGGAAATAAAAATGTCCCGAATTGACTTGGCGTGAGATAATACGAGAGAGGAAGTGACTTAGGTTACAGGGGACGGGTTACAGGGGACGGGTTACAGCGTGTGAAACGCGCGGAAAAGGTGTCAGGTACCTTTTATGAGGATGAAAGGAGCTAGAAGCTAGGAGTTAGAACACCGCTCACAGCGCGGGTGCCCGATACACCACAAGGCCGCCAGCTCGGCCGGGGGGTGAAAGGCACGAGGTTATGGGGGCGCGGGAGCTAGAATGATTTCAGGCACTGCTATTGCTGGATGCCGAATGCGAGATGCTAAATTCCAGGTACCAGGTTCCAGATTCTTAAGGTCGCAGATCGGCGGGCGTCCGGTTGGTGGTCGTCTACTGCGAAGAGCTATTGCAAAGGGAACGGAGTTTTTCAGATGATTGATAGCCACGAGATGGCGGAATCGCGTGTCGATGATGCGGGCAGTGGGGAATTGCCGTTTTTGGTTCGGCAGCATCTGGATTGGGTTTATTCGTTGTGTCGGCGGTCTGTGCGTGATGCGGCGATGGCAGAGGATGTTACACAAACAGTATTCTTGATTCTGATTAGAAAAGCGAAGCAATTGCCGCAGGGGGTCAACATGTCGGGCTGGTTGTTTAAGACCGCGCGTTACTGCTGCCGCAGTGCGCTGCGTAATGCGCAGACGCGGCGGCGACATGAATTCACAGCTGGCAGCCTCCGGGCTGAATCAGTGACGGAGGTGCCAACCCCGGAAGAGGAACTTCTACCGCTGCTGGACGAACACCTTGCAGCTTTGGGCGCGGCGGATCGAGCTGCGGTGCTGCTGCGCTATTACCAGCGGTGCAGCTTTGCCGAAGTCGGCATGCAACTGGACATCAGTGAAGAAGCAGCAAAAAAGCGGGTGCAGCGTGCAGTGGAAAAGCTGCGTGCACGCATGGCCGCGAAGGGCGTGCCGCTGAGTGCTGACACCCTGACAGCCATACTGACTGAAAAACTTGTGCAGCCCGCGCCGGCGAAACTGACGGCGGCGGTGCTGGCACATGCGGCCCATGGGACCGCGGCAACGGCATTGTTCGCAGGGCAGAAAAAACTCGTAGCAAAACTGGCGATGAAAACAGCCAGCAGCAGCAAGATTGCCCTCGGAATTGCGGGGGTCGCGTTGGCGGCGGGGCTGGTTGCCACGGGCGTGGCTGCGGTAATCGCGAACCACAAGCACCCCGCACCCCTGCCGCCAAGAATTGCGGTGATTCCCCCGTCCCGGCCGCGTGCCCCTGCGACCACCGTCGCTGCAAAGCCGCCCATGTTAACGCAAGCCCAATGGGCGGCGGTGTTTCGGGCGTATGCGGGGAAAATTCGGGCGTTAAGCATGAGAGCGACGTTCGTGACCCGCAATTATACCAGCCGAAGGTGGATACGTAATTTCCGGGCGGCTATAAAGAAAAGTGACCCGAAGCATTGGCGGCAACAAATGCTGGGACTCACGCCGGGCTGGCTCACTCGGACCGAGGCAGTGAATTTAAAATGGGATGTGCCGGATAAGCTGGTCAAATACCAGACGGTCGGTGAGGTTAATTTTATTTTTCACAACACCAGCGGCAAGGCTGAATTAAGCCGCGCGATGGATGCGAATGAATGGGTCATCGGGCGACAGCGTGTGTGGCAAGCCGACCTGGAGCCCGAGCAAAACGGCAAAGTGTTGAGCTCTCAGTGGAGCACGACTTTGTACCACCGCAGTGACACGCCACGATCCCGTTTTGACTGGATGGCTGCCTGGGGGGAGGAACTTCCTGGATGGAAAATGCCCTTAGCAAACCAGAAGATGCGAAGACTGGAACACACCTGGGTGCCCTTGGTGGTGCAATACACCAGCGAGGAGCTTAACCCGCTGCAAGCCGGGCCCTTTAGCTACCGCCTGATTCACCAGAGCCTCGACCGATCCACAAAGCACGTTGAATTAACCTATCTGATCCTGCGCAAGGGAAAACCGTTGGGCGTCACTTTTTACGGAAAACCAACGCACGCATTATGGGAGATACGGGACGAAGTCGGGCTTGCGGGGGGATTACGAATATACCGGGAAAGCCTTTTCGAGGGGAGACCCGGAGGGCGACAGCGAAGTTGGCAAGCGGATTTCAGCCGTTTCACAAGAAGTGGCGGTGTTTGGTTTCCCACGCGGATTCACGAGCGAGATTGGTTCTGGGTAGCGCGGCACGGTCGGGACACTCCCCTGAAAAACCGGTTACAGATAGACTGCCACATCGCTATCAGTCGGGTATCTATCACCCACGCCCTTCCGGCGGGTGCGTTCACCTATATTCCGCCTTCAGGAGGGACCATCACCGATGTGCCGCGCGGAATCCAGTATTATCCCGGTACCTCGGGTTTGCCGGAACTTATCAACAAAGCAACTCCCTATGGCTACATAAAGGGCTTTGTCACGTCGGGATCGGTGGCCCATTATTTTTTACCGAGCACGACGCACCAGTTAAGTGCCGCTTTTACAATCAAGGATACCGCCGGCAAACTGGCGGATTTTCAGTTGCACCCACAGGGAAATGCAGTGGCTGTCTCTCCACCCGCTTTCACCCTTTTCCCCGGCGGATCACAGAAGATTCATATCACCATGAAGAAACCGCCCGGCGACCGACCGTACTGCTTTTATCTTTCGCTTACGGGCCGCCGAGCGCCGCCGGCGCAGCGGAAGCTATCCACCACCGTTCCGGTTTTCTTCCTGCCTTCGCCGGCGCTGGCTGTTAAGCCGGGGAGCATTATTTTGAGCCCCGGTAATTTCACTGGCCGGTCCAATTATTCCGTCACACTGCAATTCCTGCATCCTCTGGGCGGCAGTGTCGTGGTGGATATGATTAAACCCGGTAGCCGATCCGTGGCTGTCCCCCATTGGTCGCAGAAAAGTATGAATGTGGTGATCCAACCCGCGGCGGGCGCTACAGCAATATTCTCACATGTTACCGTTCTGTACACGTACAACGGCCACCTGGAGAAAATGCGCATCCCGGTAATTGGGCTGCGGCCCAATTGAGCAGAGCTTTGAGAGAGTAGACAGTAGAGCAAATAGGGCTGGGAGCTTTAGGCTGTCGCCGGAGCGGGACAATTCCTCCTGCGGTCTATTTTCTACTCTCCACTCTCAAGCCCCGATCTGAGCAGCGTAACAAAAC
>JAJZGH010000058.1 GCA_021798635.1 Planctomycetota bacterium
AATGGCCCCCGGCATACCTTCAGCCGCCGGCGTAAGCACCAGGTTCGCACCCATGATCCGCAGAAGTTTGCGGCGTTCCAAGGACATGCTTTCGGGCATGTAAAGCGTCAGTTTATAGCCTTTCGCAGCGCATACAAACGCCAGGGCGATACCGGTATTGCCACTGGTGGCTTCCAAGATATGGGTGTCTTTATTAATTTTGCCCGCTTTTTCAGCGGCTTCAATCATCGCGGCACCGATACGATCTTTAACGCTGGAAAGTGGATTAAAGAATTCGCACTTGGCGTAAACAATGCCATGACCAGCCGGGACAAGGCGATTAATGCGCACCAACGGTGTATTACCAATGGTTTTGGTAATATCGGAAAAAAGTCTACCCATAAATAATCTCCTTAAATCTGATCTAATTTGTAGGTTATGGTGATTTTATGGCAATGTCAAGAAAATTCCACTGCTACCCAGCCGCCGCGCTCTGGCCACCCGCTTATGCTACCCCAGGCGGCGCAGGGATTACCTCCTCGAGAATAACGCGAAGCACATCCGCGGCGGCGTAAGTGGTTCTTCCGGGTTGAAGATAGCGGCTGATATTCACCACATCATCACCGGCGGTTACGATGGCGGGTTCTTCAACTCCCGACTGGTCAACCTGTCCCAGGCCGATGGTGGCGAACAGGGCATTGCAGAGGCATTTTCTGCCGGGGGTTGCGTCAGTACCGCCTTTTGCGACATAGTCCAAAACCGGTTCAGCCGCACAACGGTAGCCCGGCGTTCCATCGGGGCGTTTATAAACTTTTCGCAGATAACCCAGGTCGCATTTTCGTTCCCGCCGGGAATATATCTCCGCTTCCGACAAGGTATTGGGAAGGCCCACAACTTTAAAGGGAAAGCCGGTAGGGGAGGCCTGCGGATCGGTAAATACCGTCGCGTTCCCGGAACTCGCCATGGCCAGGACCTGCTGTTTTATATCTTCACGGATACCTGATTCCTGACAAAAGGCGAAGGCTGTGCCAACCTGAATCCCTGCCGCCCCCTGACCGATGGCCCAGTGAAGCTGGGAAGACGTTGCAAATCCGCCGGCGAGATAAAACGGCAGTCCGATCGCGGCAATTTTTTGCAAATCCGCATCATCGCGTGGCCCGTAGATCGGCTCGCCCCGCTGGGAAAGTTGCAGCGGTCCGCGCGGCGGCGCGTTGTGTCCGCCCGCGATAGATGTTTCGATAATAAAGCCATCCACATGTCCATTGGATTTTCGAGACAAGGTTAATGCCAGCGTGGCCGAGGAAACAATGGCAAAAAATTTCGGACGTTTCAATTGTGGCACGGGTGCAAGACCGGCAGCCGAGTCCAATTCGATAAATTCTGCCGGACTGAATTCACTTGCGAAGTTCTCTGCAGCCTGAGAATCTTCGACATCAATTTTCAGTTCTGCGGGTTCTCCGCGAGCCAGAGCATCCAATACACCCGGAATAAAGCGCGGAATGCCGGCACCCATCAGTACATAGTCCACTCCAGCCAGCATGGCCCCGAAGAGAGAGGCGAGCGTCGGAGTTTGTATCTTTTCCAGGAGGTTGATTCCAACCACTCCGCCATGCCCTTCCTTGGCGAGAAACACCTCCACAAATGAGGCCACTACGGTTAATTCCGTCAACGCACGGCTAAAGCCAACGCCCGGCATCGGGATTGATTTAAATGCTGTTCCAGAAGCTATACCATCAGCGATAAAATATCGATCCCATACGCGCTGTGCGATCTGGCGATACGGAAACGCATGGAACGCCCGCTGGTAATGACCCTCTGGATCGCCTGTCTGCAGGCGCCGTGCCAGAACAGCCGCGATTCCGGTGCCGGAAATAACTCCCAGTTGTCCGCAACGTGCAACCGACTTCGCCAGTGCCCAGTTTGACACACCTACACCCATTCCGCCTTGAATAATCTGAAAAGTTGTTTCCATCAGCTTGCAACTCCGCCGGCCAGCGGCAATGAGTCGTCCGTACTGCACGTGTTCACTGTACCGCAGGCCGCAGCATCACGGGCGAATTTCTGTGAACTCTTAGTTGCAGCCGCCTCGGTACTGATCTCTGCATCGCTTAAGTAACACGCTGGATCAAACCCCAGCCAATCACCAGTGGCGGCTTCCGCGCGGGTACGCAAGTTTCCATTGCAAACCGATAGAAAGCGGCATGACTGGCAGCGGGCCGGCAAATGTGCTTTGCGGTTACGCAAGATCGACAGACGCGGATCGGTCGCATCAGTCCATATTTTGCTGAACGGCTGCTCACGGACATTGCCGCAGTTGTAATGCCACGTGAACTGGTCGTAATGAACGTTACCTACCGGATCAACCGATGCGATATTGCAGCCGGAGCGGTTCCCACCGGTGCCTTCCAGCCGGCCGCGAACTATCTGATATTGTTGCGGATTGCCTTTTTCCAGTTGCAGCAGGAGGTACGCGGCATCCGCGTGGTTATCGACGGTCAACACTTCCAGCGGGATTCCCTGGCGGTGCAGTTCCTGACTTTTCTCAAAAATGCGATCCACGACTTTGCGGATTTGTGCCGCGGATAAATCCACTTTTTGCATATTGTCCGCACGCCCGGCATACGCCAGATGATACACGCAGAGCCGCTGGACATTACTGGATACGCAGATATCAAATATCGCATCAAGATCATCGACATTCAGGCTATGAACCGTGAAACGTACCCCGACTTTTATATTGCGTGTGCGGCAACGCTTAATGGCCGCCAGTGCGCTGGTAAACGCACCGGACTTACCGCGGAGCTTATCGTGGCGGCTTTCAATGCCGTCGATGCTGATGCCGACATATTTCGGTCCGGATTCCGCCAGATTATCCGCCGTGGGTTCATCGATCAGCAGGCCGTTGGTGGATAATGTACACGCCAGGCCCAGCGACCGGGCGTGACGAATTAAAGGAAGAATATCCGGACGGCTTAACGGCTCACCACCACTGAAAAGTACCGCCGGAACTTTAAAGGCGGCCAAGTCATCCAGCAACGCGACGCCTTGCGCGTAGGTAAGTTCATCGCGGGCCGGCGCGTTGGTGGCTGAAGCATAGCAATGCACGCACCGCAGATTACACGCCTTGGTTACAGCCCAGACGACCACGGGGCGCGGCGTTGCTTCACATTCACCATGGGTGTTGCGATGGCCATAGCGGAGGCGTTCATTTCCAGCCTCATGATCGCAGAGTAAATTCGTTACGCTAAGCATAAGGGAAGACTCCTGTTTTGGTTTTGAGTTTGGAAATAAGACGCCCCATACAGACAATCCGGTTCTGCGGCCAGGGGATCTCCCGTAAGCCCGTAGGCCCGCGCGCGGCTGCCGCCGCAGATGTCGCGATATTGGCAGACCCCGCACTTGCCCTTGAGTTTTTCGGGAGTTCGCAGGTCCAAAAACAGCGGTGCTGATTGATACGTGTGCACCATCGAGTCCTGCGGAAATTTGCCGCAGTGCACAGGCAGAAATCCGCTGGGGAATATTTCACCAATGTGGCTGATGAACATAACCCCACGGCCATCATTGGTGCCGACGATATTGGGGATCACCGGGCGTTGGACGGTGCGGCCCGCGGTGTCGGAAACCGTTTGTTTGATTTTTTCCATTACGAATCGGCGATAGTGGGGGGCCTCGGTGGTTTTTATGGTATATTTCCGGTGCAGTCCCTGTTGGTAAAGCCTCTCGAACGCCAGTTCAAATTCATCCGCGGTTATGCGTTGATCTGCCAATGCCCGGCCGGTAGGGACGAGAAAAAATACAGACCAGAGCACAATAGGAAATGCGGCCAACACTTCGGCGATGGCGTCGATCTGATGGACATTGTGCCGGGCGATGGTGGTATTGATTTGCAACGGCAGGCCGCAGGCGGCGGCATCGGCGATAATTTCCAGTGTCCGCTGAAAACTGCCTGGCACACGCCGAAACCCGTCATGAGTGACGGCATCAGCTCCGTCCAGACTCACCGCCAGACGATGCAGGCCGGCAGTTTTCAAGCGGTGGACGGCGTCGGTAGTAACAAGTTTCGTAGCCGATGGAGTCATGGCAGTTTTCAGCCCCGAAGCCACCGCGTGATGCACGATGTCAAATATATCGCGTCGCTTCATGGGATCTCCGCCGGTGAGCACCAGCAGCGGCGGCTTGGGGAATGTTGCCAGATCATCTATCAGGGCCAGCGAAGTCGCAGAGTTCAATTCCTGCGGATGGCTATGCGGGTGAGCTTCTGCACGGCAGTGTCGGCACAAAAGATTGCAGGCGCGCGTGACTTCATAAAATGCCACAAGCGGCGAACAGGGAAAATCTTCGGCGGTATAATCCGGACGGGCGGTTGAAACACCGGCCCGCAATCCAGTCGTGTTGCTGCTGACCAAATGACACGCTCCTTATCTTGACAAATATCTGAACTATGATATGATGTAGATATAATTATACGTTAATACAATTTTAATCGGAGTGAAACATGATTGCGATGACTGAAACGGAAATCTTCAATCTTCTGGATACCAGTCTCATCGGGCGGCTGGCCATGGCCGATGCACAGGGGCGTCCTTACGCCATTCCGCTGCCATTCTGCCGCATAGAGCGCACTCTTTATCTGCGCGTGCCGCTGACCGGCCGCAAGGGAGGCATTCTCGCAGTCAATAATCAGGTCTGTTTCGAGATTGATGTATTTACTGATCAACTCGATGACTATGCTTCCATCCTGGTGGAGGGGCGGTTGGTGGGGGTGGAGGATCTTGCTGAAAAAGCACTTATCCGGGTGATCAATGACGGTAAATACGCTACCCTGCGTCATGCCTGGCGACCCGGGCACGGCCGGCGCACGGCTCTGGAGGATTTGCCCATCAGAAAAATTATCAATGGCTCTATCAGCGGTCGAAAAATGACGCCGCGCGACATTCCGGTGCCTGCGACACTTATGGGGCAGCGTACCGAATCGACAAAATAACGCACGCGGTCGGACAGCCATCGGGTTGTTCCTTTTGCTAATAGCACGGCGTAAGCCGTCCATCTCAAAGCACAAGTCGCCTGCGTTTATTCCTCCAACAGCCGGCCGCCGAAGATATCTCTTCAGCAGCCGGACCGCCGCGTTGGGGGATAAAACGCAATTAGTGGGCACTGGCGCTTTGCAGGAATGCCAGGACTTTTTTGGCCTGTGTGCCGGTAAGGCCGGCTTTAAGCCGCATGTACTGCACAATAATTCCCCATTGTGCGGGCGTATATTGCGACGGCGAACGCAATTCATGGCAGCGCATGCAGTTTTCCGCCCATATTTGGGCACCGGATTCAGTGGCGGCAGGGTCTTTGAGGGTCAAAGGCCACACGGCAGGCTTCGATGTAGCCGCGGCGGTCTTGGTGGATTTGTTCGCGGCACAACCGGCCATCATCAATAATCCAACGGCGGCTGCGGTTAGGGCCAGGGATTTAGTCATTTTATTTGTGATAAAAGTCATCAGGTAACTCCTCGAGTAAATTGCCAGAGTAACTTAGATTCCAACAGCAAATTGCAGGAACATGGCATTGTTGCCGTGCATATTGTTTGAAAGATTGTCAAATTCATACTCAAACTTCAGCACGGCATTGGAGTGCAGCCAGTAATCCAGTCCAATGCTGTAGCGCTGTTCATGCGATGCGCCATTGGAAAAATTAGACGACACTGGGCCGTCAATGCGATCGTAACGAATGGCAGCCATCACCCTGTCAAGATATTTGATGCCGCACAGGCTCGGCTGATAAGCGACCTCAAGCTGTCCGCCATTGGACATTCCGCCCAATGAGAACGTACCGGTGGAATCGATTCCCTGGCCGACCTGGTCCCACGTCCAGCCGCCGCGGAAGCGGAATAATCCGTCAATTTTCTTGTTGACATAATAGGAGTTGAAATCGACGGCATTAATCAGAGAATTGGTGGTGGTTATGGCACCATCGGCACTGGGGCGTGCCCATTCAAACGAGTAGCCAATTTCAATATTGGGAATGGGTATGTAGCTGAACCGTCCGCCGATAGTCTTGCCGTTCTGGGCGGCTGGATCCCAGTTGCCAAATTGCAGATTGTTATACGTAGCGCCGTTCTGGTCGGTGGTGCGGGCAAGGGCGGGGCCATTGCTGACAAACAGGAAATAGGTGAGATATCCCATACGGGCCGGCGCGGGCAATCCGCCCCTGGTCCAGACGCCCAGTTCATTGCCGGGCAGCAGGGCGTCTTCCACCGAGCCGTCGACCAGCCAGCGATTCCAGGGGGCCGGGTTGTAAACACCGACGATTCCGCCGATCGGACTGGTGACCAAACCGCCCCCCAGCGTCATGTAATTGTTAAGTTCATAGTTAATGTTGGCCGCCCCAATGTCTGCGGCACTGCCGCCCGCGACACCCGCTTGCGTATAAAAATCAAACGCGGTGTTGATGAAAATATTTTTATCAATACGCACCTGAATCATGGGGCTGGAATCGGCATAAAACGTGGAATGCGAACCCTGTATGTTCTGAAACTGGAAATTCACATCGCCGGCGATCAGCACTTGTATATTGCCCGGTTCCAGTTCAGAAATCTTCTGGCTGGCTTTTACAACCCGCCGATACAGTCGTTTGACCTCCCGATCAATCGCCTTGGTTTTTGTGGCACCGGTCTTGGCTTGTGTGGCTTTTAGTGCCGCCTGCTGCTTTTGCATGGCGGACATTTGTTTAGCCATACCGGCCATTTGTTTTTCAAGCAACTGGTACTTCTGCTCGAGCTTCGTATAGTCGGCCCCGCCGGCTGCCGGAGCAGCGCTCGCCGCTGCCATCGGTATGATGGTAAGCGCTGCCGCGATACTGGTAAGAACCCCGCGTCTGTGTGTCATGGCACATTCCTTTCCTTAAACGCGCACCCGAATTCGGCCTGGCACCCACGCGCCACAAAGCCGGATAAAATCCTTTCAAAAGCCTTCCGGCTGTCGAATTTCTTATTTGCCCCATGCCTTCGGTAGCACATACGATATTCTCAGTCAACATAGTATTTATGAGGGTTCGCTTTCTAGTGTTTATCAAATTGTTTCTTGAGATAATCAATAACTTCCCAGCGCTGCTTACGGCTCAATGAATCCCGGAAACTTGGCATGGGGCTGTGGCCATGCGTGATTTTCCAGAAGATGGCTCCTTCCCCCTGTGACCAGAACGATGCCGTGGTCAAATTAGCCGGATGCGGGCTTAGAAACGCGCCGGTCGGACCATCACCGGTGCCATTGGATCCGTGGCAAGCTTCGCAATTGGCGGAAAATAAACTTCTACCCGCACGGATGGCGACCGAAGTACCAGGAATTGGGTTCGCTTTGGATGCAGAGGAAGCCGGTGCCCGCCATGAATCCACGCGGTCTATCTGCCTGCGGATTGAATTTATATTCAGGCCGGCTGCCAGTGACACTCCCAACACACTGACGAATCCGCCAACTGTCAATATTGTGCAAAACTTATTCATTGACCTGAGTCCTTTTCGACGTACCCATGTTTTTCAACAGATCATCCGACCGAAGGGGGTTCGTGAAACATTTCACGAACATCAACATCTTGCCCCGGGACGCTCTCGCGTCGGTCATCCACACATCATCGCAAATGCCGGGCGAAAAAAAAATCGGGACTTATCCGCAACTGCGTGTAAGAATTTATCCCCTGCCGCAGCTAGGATTTTCACCTATTTTTTCGACCAAAGATCAGAGCATCGACGGAAAGCATTCCCGGCCCGCTGACGAGAATCAAGCCGCAAATGGCGATCAAAACCAACTGAAAATCTATGGACCCAAAACCGCCGGCGTAGGATACGCAGATAATCCCGATCAGATTAAGGATCAGAAAAATACTCACGATTCGCGAGAGCAGTCCGACAATAATTAATATACCGCCGGAAAATTGCGTGATGCCCGCAGAATACGCCCAGACGGCGGTGGGCAAGATCGGCAGGTGGTCCGAGGCCAGCATCTGGATAAATGGGTGCATACCCTGGCCGCCGAAAAGTCTAAATAAAAATTGCCCGCTGTAGTAGATAAAGATGATGCCCAGCATCACCCGCACCAGCAGGGTACCCAATCCGGTTGCCAGTATTGAGCTTGCGCATGTGACGGTGGTCGTTGTTTCGGTGTTCGCTGCCATGATAGAAAACTCCTGTAAAGAGACATACAATTTTTGAATTCGCCCCCAACAGCGGAATTTTTGGCGTGGCCTGATGAATTACTGAATTCTTTGCCCTGACCACGCTTTATTCGCGCCGCGACCTCGAAGTCATCTTTCAGCAGCTACCTGTCAGGGTACGGCCTGCAAGGGTCCGGGTCAAGGAAGGACTATTTTCCGGCTGGACGTTTCCGGACCGCTTTTGAAAAAATGGCGGGCGGTCCGGCTTTGGAGTTTTGCCTTGCCTGCAGTTCGTGTATACTTCCCGCAGGTTTTCCGGGTCACGATTTATCTCTTGAAAGGATGGGTCCATGTTCGACAAAAAACTGGTGTTTAACGCCTCGCTGCCGCGCTCGGGTTCCACGCTGATGCAGAATATTCTGGCGCAAAATCCACGATTTTATTGCACGCCCACCAGCGGTGTTATTGATCTGATGCTGGCATCGCGAAAATATTACACCGAGCTGGCTGAGTTCAAAGCCCAGGATCCGGACCTCATGCAAAAAGGATTTTTGAACTATTGCCGCTATGGCATCAACGGCTTTTATGAAGGTGTCACCGATAAGCCGGTATGTGTGGACAAATGCCGCAGTTGGTTTCATTACCATGACTGGGTCAAACAATACGTGCCGAATCCGAAATATATTGTGTGCGTCCGTGATTTACGCGCCATTCTCTCATCCATGGAAAAGCTTTTCAGAAAGAACCGGGACCGTGCCGATGCCGATGAAGTTACCGGAACCCTGACCATGATCACGGTCAATAATCGCGTCATGCGCTGGCTTAACGGGCCGCCGGTTGGCATCGCTATCGGTCGGCTGATCGAAGCTATTCAGACCAATCTGCTTCGGCAGCTTCATGTGGTGCGTTTTGAAGATTTAACCACCAATCCAGCCGATGTCATGAAGCGTGTCTATGATTATCTGGAAGAACCGTATTTTGAGCATGATTTCAACAATGTTGGACAGATGACGCAGGAAAATGATCAGTATCACACTATTTACGGGGATCATCGCATTCGCAGCAAGGTTGAGCCTGTAACGCCCGATTTTGTCGATGTTCTTGGAAAAGATCTTTGTAACATGGTGCGAACCAATTACGCTCTGTTTTACAACGCGTTTTATCCCGATAAGCGATAATACGCCTGCCATGGAAGTGTCGCCCATGAAAGTCATGCCAACCAGATTCAACATGCGTACCGCCGATGAACAGTTAGTCCGCGCTGCGGAAGCTCTATGTGGCGGCAAATTGGTGGGACTTCCTACCGAGACAGTATACGGCATTGCCGCCGGCTTGGCACAACCTGCCGGACTTCAGGCACTAAAAGAAACCTTGAATATTCAGAACCATCCCGCCTGGGTGATTCATGTAAGCTCGGCAGACCGCATTTCCGACGTTGTTTCCCATGTCCCCCCGCTGGCTCGCCGTCTCGCCCGTGGATTGTGGCCCGGGCCGCTTTCCATTCAATTGCCGCTGCCGCAAGCGGATGTGGAGCGCCTGGTGGAGTTGACGGGGAGGCAGTCCGCCGGCGAAATAATGGTGGATGGCCGCGTGACCTTACGCTGCCCGGAAATTGAAATAACCCGTCAAATTATCGACCTCGCCGGCGAACTTGTGACCATCGTGGGGGCATCGGGTAATCAACTGGTAGACCGTGCGGAGAATTTGCCGCCGGAAATACATCGGCAGTTATCGGTTACCGTTGCGGGACCGCCGCCGCGCTATAAAAAACTCTCCACCCTGGTGCGCGTTACGGGGCATCAACTGGAGATTCTGCGCGAAGGTGCCATCGCCCAACGCGTAATTCGCCGCCTGGAGGATACGGTGATCGTTTTTGTTTGCAGCGGCAATACCTGTCGGTCCCCTATGGCCGCGGGGCTGGCTTCGCAGATACTGGCGGAGCGACTTCATATTCCGGTCGACGAGTTGCCGGCGCGCCATATTCTGGTGCGTTCCGCCGGAGTTCACGCCGTGGGGGGCATGCCGCCGGCGGCAGATGCGGTGAAAGTTCTCGGCGCCATGGGGACCGATATTCAAAAACATCGGTCCGCACCTCTCACCGATGATTTATTGCGGCGCGCCGATATGATATTTACCATGACGCAGGCGCATCGTGAAGAAATAATATCGCGTTCGCCGACGGCGCGTGAAAAAACATTCACTTTAGACCCCGATGGCGATATTAATGACCCCATCGGGCAGGGGGAACAGGTATATAGAAAAACAGCACAGCGGCTTGAAAAACTGATTCGTAATCGCGTTGTGGAGATGGAATTATGAATATCGCCCTGGCCTGCGATCATCGTGGATTTAATATTAAACAACAGCTCATCGAGCAGTTGCGGGTGGAAGGCCATGGCGTGGAGGACTTTGGCGCCTTCGATGCCAAAGCCTCTGATTATCCTGATTTCGCCGTGCCTGCTTCGCTGGCCATTGTGGAGGGGAAGGCTCAGGTGGCGATTCTGCTTGATGGCAGCGGTATCGGAATGTCGATTGTGGCCAATAAAATTCCGGGCATTCGCGCTGCCATCTGTCACGATGAATTAACGGCTGAAATTTCCCGCCGATACAACGATGCTAATGTACTATGCCTGGCGGTGGATTTACTGGGTGGTGAATTAATCCGCCGTATTGTATCGGCCTGGGTGAAAGCTCCATTTGAAGATGGCCGCCATGCCCGTCGGGTCGAGAAAATCGGTGAATTGGAGCGTCGTCTTTTTTCCGATATCCCCGCAGCGTTGAGCAAACTTAAAAACAGTTGAGTGTGTCCCGCTGAAGTGATCCTTGGAGCGTTGAATGTCACAGCAGTCCCCCTATGACGGCGGATGTATCTTCTGCCGAATTATCGCTGGTGAAATTCCCTGCCAGAAAATTGTGGAAAACCAAAATATTTTGTGCTTTCTGGATATTGGCCCCGTGGTTGCCGGCCACAGCCTGGTAATTCCCAAGCGTCATATTCGCAATATATTTGATATGCCTTCGGAGGTTGCTGCGGAATTAGCGTATGAACTTCCGGCTCTGGCTCGCGCGATATGCGCCGCAGTTCAAGCCCCGGCATGTCATATTCTTCTCAATAGCGGCATTGAAGCCATGCAGTCCGTTCATCACGCCCATTACCACATAATTCCGCGAAAAAGCGATGATAACTTTTTTGTTCCGTGGCATCCCGGTAAACTTGAAACTCAGGAAGCGGAAAGCTTAATAAGTAAAATACAGGAGAAATACGAAAATACGGATAATGGCCTTTCCAAATAACAATGGTGCATTTAATTCCTGAAAGCGTATCAATTGACCCTCAGGTATTGCAAACAACTTTTACAGGACGTAAACTCAAAAAAGGCCTATGCGCCAGTGGGCGCGTGATAATTGAGTGGTCGAAGGAATCCGCATTGGTGGCTTTGGGATAAGGAATGATGCAAGAAACGTTAGAATTTGTGCCCATTACGCTTTATTTCGTATGCTTGGTCGTCTTGACCATTTACGGTATGCATCGCTATTGGGAAGTGTTCCTGTATTACCGGAATTCCAGAAAAATTCCGGCCAAGCCGGTTGAATTTACTGCGCTGCCGCGCGTTACGGTGCAACTGCCCCTGTTCAATGAGCGCTATGTCGCTCAACGAGTAATTTCCGCCGTCTGTGCTCTCGATTATCCTCGCGAACTGCTGCAAATTCAGGTCCTTGATGATTCCACAGATTGTTCCGCCGGGATGGCTCGTCTGGCCTGCGAGCAATTCAGGCAGCAAGGCTTTGATATTCAGTATATTCACCGGACCAATCGTATGGGATTCAAGGCCGGAGCGCTGGAAAACGGCATGGCCTCTTCTACCGGTGAATTTATAGCCATTTTTGATGCGGATTTCGTGCCCCGCCGGGAAATGCTGCGGGCCGTTATCCATGAATTTACCGATCCGCACATTGGCTGTGTGCAAACCCGCTGGGAACATCTCAATAGAACCCAGTCGCTGCTGACGCGATCGCAGGCTATTTTCCTTGACGGTCATTTTGTTATTGAGCATACGGCGCGCAGCCGCAGCGGCAGATTTATCAATTTTAACGGTACCGGCGGCGTATGGCGGAAGACCGCAATTGTGGACGCCGGCGGCTGGCAGCATGATACGTTGACCGAGGACATGGACTTATCTTACCGCGCCCAGTTGCACGGCTGGCGGATTAAATATCTCGGCGATGTAACATCACCGGCGGAGTTGCCGCCCGAAATTACAGCGTTTAAGCAACAGCAGCATCGCTGGACTAAAGGCAGTGTCCAAACGTCGTTGAAACTGCTGCCAACGGTCTTGCGCTCATCACAGCCGTGGCCTGTAAAAATTGAGGCGTTTTTTCATCTTACTTCCGGTGTGGTCTATCCGTTGGCAGTCCTCGTTGCGATTCTATTTTTTCCCGCTTTTTGTTTTGCTGGTGCCGGTGTGCTTTCTGCATCCTATCCCATTCTCTGGTTGGTTATGTCGGTGCTTTTTACACTCCTGACGTTTTCCGCCGGCACGTTTTATGTGGTGGCGCAGCGGGAAATCAAAGAGAATTATTTTGCCGGTATTCTGCTGGTGCCCTTTTTAATGGCCATTGGAATGGGAATAAGTCTGGCCAACGCTATCGCGGTTATTGAGGGCTTGACGGGGCATCAGAGCGAATTTGTACGCACCCCAAAATATGGTGTAGGAACCCATGAATCACCGGATCAATGGAAACGCCGTGCCGGAGCATTTTCCCATAAGGCGCAGTGGATTCCATTTGCGGAAGTGGCCATTGGACTTTATTTGCTGGCCTGCATTGTCATTGCGCTCTGGTTTGACCGGGCTGCCTCCTGCGTGCCATATATGCTTATTTTCATGTTTGGCTACCTCTATGTCGGAAGTTTATCCCTGCACCGCCTTTGGCAGTCGCGGCGTGACATAAAAGCCGATACTTTTGAGATCCTATCCCCGTCGGCAGTCGTATAACGTGTGCGTGAACTGTTTATAGAGAATTCTTGGTAATTATGGAGTCATGTGATGAACCCCACAGTTAGAATCGGTGTCGCTTCTTTTATTCTTGGTGCAGTGCTTACGACCACGCTGCTGGTGTTTCACCCGATGCGACCGCTCGTAGCTCAGACTGCGCCTGCGCCGGCAGCGGCTTCCATGAAGCCCGTTTACATTCACATGGATGGCGCCAATGCGTTTGTGGAATCCATTGTTGCTGTTGCGCCGGGGGAGCCGGTGATTTTTATTAATGAAGATACCGGAGCGCACATGGTCAACGGTTATAACCCGACCACGGGCCAGCCGAATGCCGCCATTAATTCAGGAATGCTCATGGGAACCACAGGGGCCAAGGCCGGTGTGCATAGCTATAAGCTGGTGCTGACCAAACCCGGCATTTATCCGTATTACTGCCCGGTTCACGCCATACTTTCCAAGATTTATCATCACAGCGTTCAGCCGGCCCACCGACCGGGCGTACACGGTTTTCCCGGTGCCATGGCCGGCGTGATTATTGTCACCACCGATCCCGCCCTGATCGCCCAGAATCCGCCAAGCAGCAAAAAGAAAATTCTTTCTGATTATTTCGGCGGTTGATGGAATGGCTCCCGCGGGGGACCCAAGCAGGAGTCCATGCGATGACAACACCGTCCCGTATTGCCGCCCAGATGTATACGCTGCGCGAGTTTTGTAAAACACCGACGGATATCGCGGCAACCATGGCACGCGTCAGAAAAATCGGCTATCAGGCGATTCAAGCTTCCGGAATGGGGCCTATTGAGACGCAGGAATTGGCCAAAATTCTCTCCGGCGAAGGCCTGACGTGCTGCGCAACACATGTTTCACTGGATCGCCTGATGCAGGAACCGGAAAAAGTCGCCGAGGAACACCACATCCTGGCTTGCCGGTACACCGCCATACCCATCGCCCCGGTTCCTTACAGAAAATCTGCCGCAGGCTATGCCCAATGCGCGGCACTGGCCACGCAGGCTGCGCGGACTCTTCAACCGCTGGGCCTGCATGTTTCCTACCATAATCATTCGTTTGAGTTCCAGCGTTTTGGAAAAAAAAACGGACTGGAAATATTTTTTGATCATGCGGACGCGAAGCTGGTAGGTGCTGAGTTAGATACGTATTGGGTTCAACACGGGGGCGGTGATCCTGCCGCCTGGATAGAAGTTCTCTCATCGCGTCAGCCTCTGCTGCATCTCAAAGATATGGTCATTTGTGAGGATCGACAAATCATGGCAGAAGTGGGGGAGGGTAATCTAAACTGGCCCGCTATTTTGGCTGCCGCCGCCAAAGTCGGAGTTCAATGGTACATTATTGAGCAGGACGTTTGCCAACGTGATCCGTTTGAAAGCCTGAAGATCAGCTTGGAAAATCTCCGCGCGATGGGCATTTCATAGCCGCAATACCCCTGGAAACTACGGGCCACGGTAATGTTTCACCACAACCGTCCATCCGCTTCCCGGTGGTGATAAATGAAAATCATGCCGCATGGGTTTATTCAGGACAACCTTGCTTAGCAGGGCGGTCGTGGGAGTTCCGTCGGGATCCGTGCGGATTATTTTAATCGGAAGCCATAGTCGCGTATTGATCCAGAAATCCACTTCTACAAAAGTAAACGCCGATTTATCACGTGGAATAAGTTTTAAGCCAACCGTATGCGGGGGCATTTTTTTATTTTTGAGCAATTGGACGTGAAATTCTCTTTCCACATCCGCGGGCTTTTGCCCAATGGGAATTGGCAGCGGCCCCTGGCCAAGGCGCAATGGATTGAATTTTTTTCCCGGTGGCGCGATCTCAATTTTCCGGAATATTTTGGCGCTTCCGTTGCGGTCGATAAGCCAGTGACCATCAAAAACAATATCATGATCCGCATGGCGTTTGGCAATGGCTCCATCAACCACCAGCATATTAAAACGGATATCAAATCGGGTGGTTGAGTTTTTCTGCTGATACCAGATATGGCCGATATTCATATCCTTTTCATCGGTTCGCAGATGATGCACCTGCACAACCAGATGGGCCTGAAAATTGCGCAGCGTTTTACCGCGGCTCTGCAAAGCATTGAGAATCATAAGGATCTTCGCGTGCAGCAGTTTTGCTTGGGCCATTGCGACAGGGGCCGAGCTACCAGCAGATTGTTGCCGGGCCGCCGCGTGCAGGCCACGGCCAGCCCCTGCCAGCAAGACAACGGCTAAGAGCAGCATATTTGTCATGACGCGCAGTAGGGCGTTCTGATAATTCATGCGTAAATGGTTCATCGTTTTGCTGCCTTTTCCAAGGTTGGGGCATTTACAAAGTCATCGGGGGCATCCAGCAGAACTTCGACGTCGTCTAAACAGGCAATCAGGTCATATTTCATCAACGGCCGTGCTCCGCGTTAACGTCCTGCCAGATTATAACGGAGGCACTATATCCTTGCCGCTTTATGCGTCAGAGTCATGGCCCGGTGTCACATATTCCTGCTAGCCATTTGACATATTCCTATATCCGGCACTACTCGGACAGGCTCTCAGACTTGTTAAGACCGGCGTTGTGTTTTAAGCTACGGCTTAGAAGTATGACTGATCCACGATTTTTGGAAGGTTTTTCTAATCATGAGCAACAGTGAATTTACCAGTATTCAGGTTCCCGCGCACGGCCAACCCATTACCATGGGTTCCGACAAGAAACTCCATGTTCCGGACCATCCGATTTTGCCCTTTATTGAAGGCGACGGTACCGGTGCAGACATCTGGCGGGCGTCGGTGCGGGTGTTTGATGCGGCGGTTGAAAAATCCTACAAGGGAAAACGCAAAATTGCCTGGATGGAAGTATATGCCGGCGAAAAATCGTTCCTGAAATTCAAAACCGGAGAACCGGTTGGCGACGCCAAAGCCTGGCTGCCGGATGATACCGTCAACGCCTTTCGCAAATTTCTGGTTGGCATTAAAGGGCCTTTGACCACGCCGGTGGGGGGCGGGATACGGTCTCTTAATGTCGCGTTGCGGCAACAGTTGGACTTATACGTATGCGTGCGACCCGTGCGGTATTTTACCGGTGTGCCCAGTCCGGTGAAGCGGCCTGAAGCGGTCAATATGATTATTTACCGCGAAAATACGGAAGATATTTATGCCGGGATCGAATGGGCCGCCGGTTCGCTGGAAGCGCAGAAGGTTTTGAAATTCATGGAAACTGAATTTCCCCAGGCGTTTAAGAAAGTCCGTTTCCCGGCCACTTCCGGCGTGGGCATTAAGCCCGTCAGCAAAGATGGTTCGCAGCGGTTGATCGGGGCGGCGATAGATTACGCCATTGCCCACAAGCGTAAAAGCGTCACGCTGGTTCATAAGGGCAACATTATGAAGTACACGGAAGGGGCCTTCCGTGACTGGGGATACCAACTGGCTAAGGAAAAATATGGCGCTGTTGAAATTGATGGCGGCCCCTGGTGCAAGCTGCCCAACGGCATTGTTATTAAAGACTCCATTGCGGATATTACGCTCCAGCAGGTGCTCACGCGGCCCGAAGAGTTTGATGTTATTGCTACGCTGAATTTGAATGGCGATTATTTAAGTGACGCGCTGGCGGCGCAGGTGGGTGGTATCGGTATTGCGCCGGGCGGGAATATTAATTATCATTCCGGCCATGCCGTGTTTGAAGCCACGCACGGCACCGCTCCTAAATATGCTAACCAGGATAAGGTGAATCCGGGGAGCGTGATACTATCCGGTGTGATGATGCTGGAGCACCTTGGCTGGCAGGAAGCCGCGGATTCCATTGTCAAGAGCCTTGAACGTACCATCGGCGATAAGGTGGTAACCTATGACTTTGCCCGGCTTATGACCGGTGCCAAAGAAGTAAAATGCAGTGAGTTTGCCGATGCGCTGATTCACAATCTGGTCTGATGCCTGAAAGCAGCCTATAATAACGGCGTTTGGCTGGTTAGCTAGCAGCACCTACAGCACGACCTTTTGATTCGTGGCAGGAAAAATCGCTTGCAGCTATCGTGTGCCGGCTATAAGGTATATAGTTCAACCATGGGCTTAATGACATAAGTTCCAGAAGTTGATGGCGGATTCTTAACTGGTGAAAATCAGTTGGAACTGGCGAATGTAACCATACGTGCCCGCGTTGCGGCAAAAGGATTGAATATGAGTGAACAATTTAAGGATAAAACGGTTCTGGTTGTTGATGATGATGCGGATGTACTGGCCACCATCACGGCCGCACTATCCACCACGGGGGCTAAAGTTATTTCCGCCGGCGACGGCAACACCGCTGTGGAAATGGCGGAAAAGGACCAGCCCGATCTTATTGTCCTGGACATGATGTTGCCCAAACGCAGTGGCTTTCTGGTGGTAGAACGCATTAAAGCCCGTAAGCCCAAGGGCAGCAAACCCTTTGTTATCATGATCACCGGCAACATGGGCACACGCCATAAAACTTATGCCGAAACCCTGGGCGTTGATGATTACATCAACAAACCATTCCGCATTGATCGGCTCATTACATCCATGGATAAATTACTTAACCCGGCCCCGGTAGCAGAGTAATCACGCTGCCCGGACGTCCGCAACTGGATAAGACCCATGCCGGAGCTTCCCGAAGTTCAGGAAGTGCGTCGCACGCTTGAGCCATTTATGCTCAACGTCAAAATTGTTGATGTAAAAATCAGCCGGAAAAGCTATATCCGCTCCGGGGCCGCATCGCTTGGTAATCTCATTGGCCGCCACGTCCACCAAACCGTTCGGCATGGGAAAAAACTTTTCTGCATTTTTGACGACGGTCAGGTCCTGCTGATTCATCTGGGGATGAGCGGTCGCATTGACTGCTGCGATCCCGAAACGCCGCTTGCGCCGCACACGCATTTCTCCATGCTGTTGGCTTCGGGCATGGAATTTCGCATGCAGGACCCGCGCCGCTTCGGCGGCCTGTGGTATTATCCCGACTGGGCGGATGCGGAAAAAGCGGAAATTACCGGAAAAATGGGCGTCGATGCCCTGGAGCTTACCGCATCGCATCTTGCCCCCTGGCGTACCATGCACAGTCGCTTAAAAGCCCATCTGTTATCCCAGCGGACGGTCGCGGGGCTGGGAAATATATATGTTGATGAGTCCCTGTGGCTGGCGCAGCTCCATCCGCTGCAGGTGCTATGCAACATCAGACCCCGCCATCACGCGGTCCTTGCGGATGCCATCCATGCCGTATTAAACAAATCCATCAGCATGGGGGGCACAACCTTGCGTGATTATCGCAACGTCGCCCAACAGCGTGGCCGCTTTGCCCGGAGCTTGTGCGTCTATGGCCGCGGGGGGCTGCCGTGCCTGCGCTGCGGAGTCACACTGACCTCCAAAGTCATCGGCGGCCGCACCACAGTCTTTTGCGTGCGATGTCAGAAAAGAATCTGATTATTATGTTGTCACGTACAATTTCCCGCGGATTCCCCGCTTCTTCCGCGGCACGCCGGACGCGGCAATAAATCCGGGCGACAAGGCAGTGCGGGGCAACTTCACATAGCCGCCGGCTCTGCCGGTGGTGGAACACACGATAAAAGAATCTCTGGCAGGCTCTTGGCGCGACGGTAAAAAACGCTGTTATTTCCGCCCGATTTAGCGTTATGTCGGCCGTGCCCGAAAAAATGGCCACGCCCTGAAATTACGGCTGATGGGCAATCGCTGATGGGCAATCGTTTGCAGCCAAATTAGCCTGGCGTATAATCCACTTTCGCATGAGATAGAAAGGAACACTCGCTTGGTCGCAACGGACGAAATGCTTTCGGAATCCATGCCTCCCGGCCCACGCCGTTGGCGGCAGCACCGGACCGCAGACATCCTGTCTGCCCAGCGTCACGGAGCCTCCATTTCCTCTGCTGCCTCTCTGTGGTGAACTTCACTGATCAAAGATTAAGGATCAATGATCTGTTCATTGATCAGTGTTCCTTGGCCATTGATCGCGGCGTCGTGTCGTTGTGCCGTCGTGGTGAAAATCGGTTTCTGTTACTTGATCATTGTTCACTGGTCATTGAAACGTACAACGCCCTGACCGGGCAGGTGATCAGGGATATTAATTCCGCCACGGTAAACGCTTCCACAGCGCCCGAAGGCACCGATCCGGCGCGATATGTCTACGCCCCCGATGGAAACATGGTGTTAAGGGAAATGGGTGTATTCGGGGCCACCACGCCAAGCCAGTACATCTATGCTCTGACCGATCCAAGCGGCACGGTAGTCGCCATCGCCGGCGCGAGCGGGGCGGTCGATGGGCGGTATGTTTTCGACGGCTTGCGTAACGGCCAGGCGTTGCAAGCCAATGGCACAGCCTATGATCCCACCACGTTCACCAACCCGAATCGCAGCGCGAACTGGCAATTCCAGCAGCAATTCTCCGGCAGCGTGTTTTTCCAAAACAAAGGTACCTGACACCTTTTTCGCGGGTGAAGGCTGGTCGCGCATCGCGGTCTACGGCAGTTTGATGCTGCGGCAATCGAATAGGCCGCCGGCGAAGTTGCCGGGATCGGCTTGCAGGCGAACCGTTATGGTTGTTTTGCTGCGGGTTAATGTGCGCGGAATATCGTACAGCAGCGTGTCCAACCTGCCCGGGGCGATGTTTTCAAGTACCTGCGTGGCGATGGGGCGGCCATTAACCAGGATGTTAAATTTTCGCGCTCCGCTATCGCTTCCCCACCAGGTGCAAGCCAAAGCCATGGGTTTATCCGGTAATACTTTCAGGTTAAAGGTAAAACCTCCGCCGTCATGGGCATCCATCCAGCGGCCTTCCGGTGCATTTCCCGTATCGACATTGATCTGATCGCGAAGCTGATGAGCCGCAAGCGATGCGGCATTGCCGATGATCAGCCGATCAACGGTGCCGTTGCGGATCAGTTCTCTGGCTTTTTTGCGCTGGGCCTCAAGCCGCTTTTCCTGAAGCCACTGCTTTTGCGTTACCGGATTAAAATACACGACATAGCGTTCATGCGCCACCTTATAAAACGGCACAAGTTTTACATCCTGCGGCCGGCCCACGCCATGGGTATGCCAGACCAGTGGGTGGTGCGGATCAGGCTTTATCCATTGGTCCACCGGGGCCTGATCCACAATTAATTGCGGAATGGTTTCCGGATCAGGCACATTGGCCCATTCATATTGATTGCCATTGGCATAGGGCACCGGGGGCAGCATCAGATCATTGCCTAAGGTAGCGGCCAGCACGGTCGGGCCGGCCAGAATGGCAAATGTGGATGGATGGTGCTCCATGCGTTCAATGCGCAATGTCATTTTCAGTTCAATGTCCAGGGTGTCCCCGTTATTCCATGTCCGGTCAAGGTCCAGATATTCTCCCGGCTTGCCCGCGTTGATTTCCTGCCCATTAAGTTTAATCACCATTGCCGGTGTGGACCAGTAGGGGTGCCGGAGTTTAACCAGCGCTGCCGTGGGTTTTTCACAGGTAAAATCAATGCGGACCGTGCCCTCATCCGGAAAGCGTGTGCTTTGGCGGACGGTCATGCCGGCTGCCTTCCAGTTAAGTTCCGACGCCAGAAACAAATTGATCCACAAGGTTTTATCGTTATGGTAATACACGCCCCGCGCATATTTGGCGTGATTTTCCATGCCGGTGCTCATGCAGCACCAGCAGGAA
>JAJZGH010000312.1 GCA_021798635.1 Planctomycetota bacterium
CCGCTGTGGCGTTGCGTGATGCGGAGGGGTATTGCCGGAAATTTTTTTATCAGCGCCCGCAGGGGAATTTAGTGCGACATCCTTCATGGCCGGAATTCTAACGGAAATCGTGTCCGGCGCGGCAGATACCCGGTGGGCAATGGCCAACAGGTGTTGCTGTCTGTCGCTTGACCGCTTGATGGGTATTTCCTAGCATAACGGCTTGTTTCCGCGCCGCCGGTTGGCTGTGGGATGAAGGTATGTATATGAAGCAGGAAAAAATGGCAAAGAAAACAATTTCCCAGTTGGATGTTAAAGGCAAACGGGTACTGGTGCGGGTGGACTTTAATGTTCCATTGGATGAGTCCGGAAAAATTACCGATGACCGCCGAATTGTTTCCGCACTGCCCACCATTGAAAATATTATCAAACGCGGAGGAAAAGCAGTTTTAATGAGCCACCTCGGGCGGCCCAAGTCGGGGCCGGAGGCGAAGTTTTCTCTCAAGCCGGCGGCGGAACACTTGGGCGTTTTGTTGAAAAAGAATGTTAAGCTCGCACCGGATTGTATTGGCTCCGCTACAGAATCTGTGGTGGCTCAAATGGCCGATGGCGATGTGGTGGTCTTGGAAAATACCCGATTCCATAAAGGTGAGGAAAAAAATGATCGCGCCTTCGCGGCACAATTGGCCAAGCTGGGAGATTTGTATTGCAACGATGCCTTCGGCACGGCCCATCGGCAACATGCCTCTACTTATGGAGTGGCCGAGATTCTGGGACCAGGCAAGCGCGTCATCGGCTTCCTGATTGAAAAAGAGCTGAAGTTTCTGGGGGACGCACTGGATAAACCAAATCGCCCCTTTATTGCCATTCTCGGTGGGGCGAAAGTTTCTGATAAAATTGCCGTCATCGAAAATCTGCTGCGCAAGGCCGATACGATCCTGATTGGCGGAGCCATGGCGTACACATTTTTCCTGGCGCAGGGCAAGCCGATCGGTAAATCGCTGGCGGAACGGGATAAGGTCAATCTGGCCGCTGATCTTCTGGCCAAGGGCGAAGGCAAGCTGGTATTGCCAATGGATACGGTTGTCGCATCAGAAATTTCTGATTCAGCGGTAACCGCCGTTGTCGAAGGCAAAATACCGGATGATAAAGAAGGGTTGGACATTGGCCCCAAAACCATAGCCGATTACAGGAATCGGATTCATTCCGCCCGCACGGTAGTATGGAATGGCCCCATGGGAGTTTTTGAGAAAAAGCCCTTCCAGGCGGGAACACGGGCCGTAGCGGAAAGTCTGGCGGAAATCACCGGGCACGGGGCCACGACCATCATTGGCGGCGGTGATTCAGCCGCGGCCATTGAGCAATTTGATCTTGCGGCCAAAGTGTCGCACGTATCCACCGGGGGCGGAGCAAGTCTGGAATTTATGGAAGGGCGTGGATTTCCGTGCATCGATATTCTGGACACGGTATGATTCATTTGGGATGAAACAGGGAAGGGGTTGCTTTTTGCGCTTTACGGTCAGCGGAAAGCTTCCATCTGCTCCCCTGATTGAATGAAGCCGATCGTGCGAACGGACTTGGTGAACCGGATCGCTTCGGCCAAGCATGTTTTTGTTGGCAACATTGGGATGCCTGAAGAATGAACAGCGTTTTTTTGCGTCCGCCGCACCTGCCTCTGGTAGCGCCATCCATACTGGCGGCTGATTTCGGCCGCTTGGCCGAAGAAGCTGCGGATATTGAACGTGCCGGTGCGGATCTTCTGCATGTGGATGTGATGGATGGGCACTTTGTCCCTAATTTGACCATGGGGCCGGATATTGTGCTGGCTTTGGCACGGGCGTGTCACCTCATGCAGGATGTGCACCTGATGGTGACCGATCCGCAGGATTTTGTAAAACCGTTTATTGAAGCTGGGGCCGGTCATATTACCTTCCATATTGAAGCGCCCGGACTGACGCGCTTCGGTGCGGTGGATTTAATTAAACGTATCCATGATCTTGGAGCGACAGCGGGCATTTCCTTAAATCCTGAAACCCCGCCGGAAGCGCTTCATGCGGTGCTGAATCAGGTGGATCTGGTGCTGGTCATGAGCGTGCATCCCGGCTTTACCGGCCAGAGCTTTATGCCTGAAGTGCTCAATAAGGTGCGCACGCTCCGCAATTCGCTGGAACCGCGCCAGCGGCTGTCGATTGATGGCGGCATCGGTATCCGCACGGCACATGACGCACTGGAAGCCGGTGCAGACGTGCTGGTGGCGGGGGCAGCGGTATTCCGCGCTTCGCAGCGCGCCTCGACTATTCAATTGTTACGCGGTGATTACCCGCGTTAAGGTTTTTTTCAAATTCATCGGAAAGAATTTCAAATAAAGGGTGTTATACGATGTCCATGCTGGCGGGAAAAAAGGCTTTTATTTTTGGCGTACTTAATGAATATTCCATCGGGTGGCACATCGCCGAGCAACTCCATAAAGCGGGCTGCGAATTGGGATTTTCTCATCTGCCCGGAGAAAAAATTGAGCGTCGGGTGGTAAAAGCTGTGGATCGCTTTAACCCTAAAGTTCTCGCCCCATGCGATGTCAGTAAAGATGAAGATATTAAAGCGGCGTTCCAGCAGGCCGGTGCCGCGTTCGGCACGTTTGATATTCTCGTGCACTCCCTGGCATTCGCCCCGGCAGAGTCGCTGCACAATCCGTTTCTGCAAACCAGCCGCGAGGCCTGGAAAATGGCTTTGGATATAAGCGCTTATTCGCTTCTGGCTCTGGCACGGGAAGCGCAGCCCCTGATGAACGCCAACGGCTCGATTATCACCATGAGCTACCTGGGCGCGGAGAAATATGTACCTATGTACAATGTCATGGCGGTTGCCAAAGCGGCTCTGGAATGCACCGTGCGTTATCTGGCTGCGGAAATGGGCCGGGACGAAAAACATATTCGGGTCAACGCCATCAGCGCGGGAGCCATTAAAACCATGGCGGCGCGCGGCATTGGCGATATTGATAAAATGATGACGCATTACACCGAAAAATCACCGTTGCCATGGAATACGGATGATGCCGCAACCCATGTGGGCAAAACCGCGCTTTATCTCTGTTCCGAATTATCCTCCGGCGTTACCGGAGAAACACTGTATGTTGATGGCGGATATAACATTGTCGGGTGGTAACGCGGCATGGTCCGCGGCCCGTTCGTCGTTTTAATATTCCACGTGAAGAATTTCTGCCGTGCTGACCCGCATTGAACCCGCTGATCTCGGACTGCAGGAAGCCGCCGAATTAATCCGTCGCGGCGACCTCGTCGCATTTCCCACGGAAACGGTTTATGGCCTGGGTGGGGATGCGGGCAATGCCTCGGCCATTGAACGCATTTATCAGGTTAAGGGGCGGCCCGCTAATAATCCGCTGATTGTGCATGTGCCGGATGTGGCGGCGGCGCAAAGCTATTCAGCCGGGTTTCCCCTCATTGCTGCGGCATTTGCTCAAGCGTTCTGGCCCGGCCCTTTAACCCTGATTTTGCCGCGCCATGACCGAATATGTCCGGCAGTCTCGGCCGGCAAAAATACGGTGGCCATTCGTTGCCCCGATCATCCGGTTGCACAGGAGTTGCTGCAGGCCTCCGGCCGGCCCATTGCCGCACCGAGTGCGAACTGCTCCGGTCATACCTCGCCCACCACGGCACAGCATGTATCTGACGAGTTAGGCGGGCGCATTGCACTGATTCTGGATGGCGGCCCTTGCCAGGTCGGCGTGGAATCTACTGTGGTGGATGTAACTGGGACCTCCCCGGTGATCCTGCGCCCGGGTGCAATCACCCAGGCGATGCTGGCGCAATGTCTTATTGCTGCCGGATTTTCTGCGCAGGTGACCGTGCTGACCAGACATGCCGGAAATACCGCCGATGAGCCTTTGAGCAGCCCCGGCCAGTTGGAAAGCCATTATGCCCCGCGCACGGCGGCGTATCGCTTTTACGCTTCTGATCTACCCGGACTGAACGCATTTTTGCTCAAAAAGCGTCATCAGCGTATCGGATTGCTCTGCCTGGAAGGTTTTGCAGCTCCGCCGATGATGGCCAAAATACTTGTCTTGCCTGCCGACGAGCAAGCGTGTGCCAGAGGCTTGTACGGTGCCCTGCGCGAATTGGACGCCGCAGGCTGTGATGTGCTGCTGATACAATGTCCGGAGAATAATGTTGGCGTCTGGGCGGCTATTGAAGACCGCTTGCGCCGTGCAACGAAAGAATTGCCGGTATGATTGCACAGAATGGATTACTGACGATTTCCACAACGCGCTTACGCAGCAATGTGCAGGTGTTTAGATCTCACCTGGGCCGCCATGTGACGCTTGGCGCAACGGTAAAAGCCAATGCATACGGCCACGGTTTGCAGCACATTGTGGCGGTGCTGCCGGAGGTTGGCATCTCCTGGTTATGTGTATATTCGCTGGAGGAAGCAATCGCCGTTGCCGCCCTGAATGCCAACTTACCGATTCTCGTTTTAGCCCCGTTGGTTCTAACGCCGGAATCATCTGATTTGCCGCAACATGTGATGCCCGTTGTAGCGTCGGGTCGCGTGCGACTTACGGTAACGGATGCGCAGTCGGCCTCGTATTTAAGTTCGCATCTGCTGGGAATGGGGTGTGATGTCCCCGTGCCGGTGCATATTCAGGTTGATACCGGGTTAACGCGGCAGGGCGTGTCCTTGCAGGAGTTGCCGGCACTGATAGAACATGTGCGGGCCTTATCCGCTGTTCGTCTGGAAGGCATATTTATGCACTTTTCCCATGGCGATCAGCCGGGACATAACGCGAATACCGCGCAACTCAATGATTTCATCCGGGCAACATCCGCGGAAAAAAAATGCGATCCGCAACTGATTTTGCATGCTCATAATTCCGGCGGCGCCTGGCACGATTGCTTGAACGCTCTGGATATGGTGCGATTGGGCATCGCGCTATACGGATTGCAGCCTTCGCTGG
>JAJZGH010000313.1 GCA_021798635.1 Planctomycetota bacterium
CTTGGCCACGCTGTTGGCGGGCGCGTCGCTGGTGCTTTTATTTGGCCGGCGGGCACGCCGTTTATAAACGCTGGATCCTGATATTCTTCCTTACGTGAGCGAAACGAATCATGGACAACGTATCTTCTCCTCCCGGGCATGACACGACGGACAGTTTGTCCGGCGGAAGCTTCACAGGCTCTTCGTCGCGCTTGCCCGACACCTTGAAACTTCCTTCTGCGGATGGAAATGTCACAATTAATTTCCGCGCGGAGCCGCCGCTATTGCAAAAACCCCGAACTTCTCGTATGTTTTCCGGCATGTCCAAGACCCCCAATCAGACTCTTATTGCCCGGCAGCTTAATTTAGCACCCGGTACGGTGTCGCGCGCTTTACGTCAGCAGCCAGGGATCAAATCCGAAACTCGGGACCGGGTATTGAAACTTGCGCAAAAACTGGGTTACACCGTGCGGCTTCGCGGAAAGGCGGCGGCCGAGGCGGAAGCCTGTTATCTGGGCGTTTTGGTGCAATCGCCGGAAAGCAGTTGGACTCACACGCGGTATCTCGTGGGCTTAAGTCAGGCCGCCACCGCCATGAACGTTACGCTGATTGTCCATCATGTATCCTTCCAGGACTGCCTGAATATTGTCCATGCGGACCGCCAGCCACCGGCCATGCGGGACGGTCGCGTCAAGGGCCTGTGTCTGGTGCATCGCTGGCCGGAAGACATAGCGCGGCAATTATCGGAAAAATTTGCCTGCGTATCCGTGGTACATTTCTACCCCGGTGCTAAAGTGGACCTGGTGGATATGGATCATCGCGGCGGCATGAACATTCTCGCGGAGCACCTCTACCGTCTGGGGCACAGAAAAATCGGCTATTTTGGTTATTGCAGTGACATGTCCTGGTCACGCGCCCGCTATGCTGGCTACGTGGAAGCCATGACGAAACTGCGGCTGGAATTAAACCCGGCCTGGGCCATTGAATTTGGCACGGAAGTGTTTGAGCATCGGCTGGTGCCCGCGACGGCACCGGAACAGGCATTAACCCTAATTAAATCCGGTGTGCGCGCGTGGATGGCCACGAACGAGTGGGCCGGGCAGATGCTGGCACAAATTGTCCGAGACGCCGGCCTGCATGTGCCGGAAGATGTCTCTATCACCGGCTTTGACAATACCGATACGGTTCCTCGACCGGTGGTACAGTTAACGTCCGTGGGCGTATCACTTTCAGTCATCGGTACAGCCGCGATCCAGAGGCTCCACCACCGCCTGGACAACCCGGAGGAGCCGCGGCAGAATATCCTGTTTGACGTTGAATTTGCCCCCGGCAATTCCACCGGGCCGTTGAACCACTGATTTTTCAAAACCTCTCGAATTAAAATGCTCCGCGCTGTTTCCCACATTTAATTGAATTGGTGGTACAATACCCGCATGGTTGAAAATATTTCCAATGTTCCAGGTTTGGCGCTGGGTGGCGGCGTATGGGTGGACCGGCAACGGCTGCAGTTTGGATTCTCCCGCTCGGGCGGCCCCGGGGGCCAGAATGTCAATAAAGTCAATACCAAAACCGACCTGCGCGTTCACCCGGATGATCTGCACGGCCTGAATGTCAAAGCCCGATTGCGGCTCATTCAAGCGGTGGGTCGTCGCGTCGATGCCGCCGGTGCCATTGTGCTGATAAGTTCCAATCAACGCACGCAGGAAGCCAATCGCCGGGCTTGCGTGGAAAAACTGAAAACGCTGGTTTCGGAAGCGATGGTGGAGCCTAAAAAGCGTCGCAAGACCCGCCCCACCAAAGCCAGTAAAACCCGCCGGCTGGAAACCAAACGCGTGCGCTCCGATGTAAAACGCACCCGCCGCGCCCCGGCGGAATAATTTTTATAACATTTTCCGATCAACGTGTTTTGTATAGTAGCGCCTTGTGCTCGCGCTCGTGCAAAGCATTGAATCTTTTTTTCAGGTCTTCCATCCCGGGTTTATACTTTGGAAATGCCACACATATTTGCGCCAGCAATTCAATCTCGGCCGCAAAGTCCGCGAGGTGAATGGTCTCGCTGGCAATCATGGGGCCGGCGGTGGGAATTTCCGCTACTGCGACTGGGGCCGGAGTCTCCAGCATATTGTGATAATTCCCCAACGCCAGACACACGGCACCGGTTTCATAACCGAACGCATGAAACACTGTGGAATCACAGGTGCCGCCATCCATCAAGGCGCGTTGATACCGGAATTCTGAATCCTCATCGGCCAAGCCGCCGGCGGTCATGGCCATGAATCGCGTCAAGGCCGGGCTGAAGGTGCTGGTGCGGTCACCAACACGAATCACCGGGCCAGCTCCTTGAACGGCTTGGGCGGTGGCGCGGCTGGTTTCCAGCCCAATGATGGCACAGGATCGCGGAATCAAACGCTGCCGCGCTGCCACGATGGCTCCGGCAAATCCCACTTCCTCGGCACGGGTCAGCAGGATGGTTACATTGCAGGCGGCCTTCAGTTCCAGCAATCGATCCAGCACGCACAAACACGCCGCCACACCCGCCAGATCATCGCACGCCCGAGCCATGAACAGGCCCCTGGCTTCTGCGGCATCGGGTAAGTGCCACGTGCCAATAGTTCCATTCGGAATTTTTACACCGCATGGGGCTAAGATTACGCGCATCGGCGTTGTTTTTTTTGCGGGTGTCACTTGCAACACTTTGGTAACCACCGGCTTGGGCGCTGCACCAGCGCTGCCGGTTTCGGGCCATAATGCCACGGTCGCATCGGTAAAGCAGGATGGCTTCACGCCACCCCGGAAAATCGCCCGTAGAGTTCCGTCGCGTTTCATTCCCGTGACCATAAAACCGGGATGGTCCAGATGCGCCTCCAGCACCAGGGTGCGGGTCCCCTTATGGCCTGTGCGATAATCCAAATGAATATTGCCTGCCGCATCTTCACGCCAGCGGATCGCTTTGGACCGCGTCGCCGTATTGTGCCATTGCCGAATGGCGGCCACTACCAGATTTTCCAGGTAGGGGGCGGTGGGGGTATCGCATAGCAGCGCTAAAATCTGATAAAACTCATTGCGAAGTTTCATGTGGCTTCCCCTTATTGCCGCTTGATCAGCGGCTTGGTGGAATCGTCCGCGATGCCTTCTGCGGCGTCGGGGTATATTTCATTCAGGCCTTGCCCATCGACGCTTCGCCGCAGCAGGAGATAGAGAATTGTATTGCCTGCAAAATAATAACTTATCACATAAGCCCCCAGCAGCGTGACGGCCAGAAACAGCCAGAAGTAGAGAAATATCGCCCCAAGGGTTTCCGACCAGTTCATGGCCCACCAGTTAATTGGTGCAATTAATTCGCCAAAACGGGGTGCCTGCCACATCGTGTCAAGTTTTCCGCCGCCGGTGTTCCAGCCATGCAGCATGCCAAATAACGTCATGCCCCAGCCTACAAATATGTGCACTCCCGCCAGGAGTACATACATGGCAAAGGTCAAAAATAGATAGGTCGCCGCGCCGTAAACCAACAGCAGCAGGGTGTAAAATAACATCCGCCAGGGCCGGGCGTAGACGTAGCTGAAACTGCGGCTGATGGCGTCAAAAGAATCGGATCCTTCCACCGCCAGGGTAGGATAAATCAAATTCAATCCGCCAATGATTCCCAGCACCATCAACATGATCATGAAACCCAGAACCAGAAATACAACAAATATCACGCCGATAAAAATTTCCCCGAGAAAGGGAATTGCCCCGATCAGCGATAGAATCGTTAAGACCAGTCCGGTTCCCAGAACGGTAATAAACGGCAGCAGCGGCGCTTTAATAAATGAACCCAGATGGGAAAGAGTAAACGCGATGTTGGCGGAAAAAGTGGGACGGTTGCCGGAAAATTCCAGCGCGGTCTGGCGGCATATCATCGCCCCGGCCATGGCCGTCGCCATCAGGCTTACGCCCACCAGAAGCAATACAGTTAAAAGATAATAGAGACGCCGCAGGAACAGCCCCATGCCATGAACTGTTCCAACGGCCCGAACCGGAGCGGCCCCGGCTATCAGCCAACTCGGCCCGGTGATAAACATATTGGCCAGACACCCGATGATCGAATTGTTTTCCCACAGCCTGTGCCGATCAACGGGCAGAATCCCGGTTCCCACCTGTACGATCGCCTGATCTGAGTTCTCATTTGATCCCCGCATCGGGGCCAGGCGCAGTAAGGCTGCGGTATTATTTACCAGCCGGCCGTATTCTCTGATTTCATAGCGCATGAATGCCGAAAAAATACCGCGTCCTACCATCGACTTTAAATTTCTCATGCGGTTAAGCAACTTCAGCGTCGCGTGACGCCGGGCTTGATTGACTATGGTCGCGCTTGCCCCCGCCTGTGAGGCGGCATTAACCGCCTGCGTAAAACTCCGTTCATAGAGTACTTTGATCCGTTGATAAGCAGCTCCGGGATTTTCCGCCAACGCCGCAGTTTGGGCCAATGTTAAGGTTGGCTCGACATGTTGCAGTAAATCCATGATGGCCTGCGTGCGACTGCCGCGGTTCTGTTTGAGTAAATCATCATAGTAGCCGGGAATGGGGGAATGAAACGCTGTAATTTCTCCCGGCATGACCTGGTAGCTCCACAGCACGTCGAACGCCCGGCCCGCGACATAGACTACCAGTATCGCCAGCAGCGCGGTGATCATGCACGCCGGCTGAATGGCCATGCGAAAGGCCCGGAATAAAGCACTGAATTCAAAAATGGAACTGAATTTCACGTTTTCCAGCGTGAAATTCTGATAAGCCGTTTCCTGATTGCTCCGTATCGGATCACCCATCTTATTTGACGCCTCGCTATACGTTTCCTGATTTCATTAAGCTACCCTTATTGATTCTTTGCGCATCTAGGCACGCGGACTTTGCGCCCAGTGCAATTTGCTGCCCAGCATTTGCCAATGGGTCAGCGTCGGATTCTCCACCAGGCGCAGCG
>JAJZGH010000314.1 GCA_021798635.1 Planctomycetota bacterium
GTCCGCTACCGGGCCTGGCAGCCCGGGACGTGCCTGCATCCGACGATTGGGGTGCACACGCCCCTGGTGTTCGATGTGGTGGATACCTGGAATGATCAGGCGGTTGCAGGTTGCAGTTATTATGTATCGCACCCCGGTGGACGCTCATTTGATCAATTTCCGGTCAATGCTTTTGAAGCTGAATCGCGGCGGATGGCGCGTTTTGTCAAGTTCGGTCATACGCCCGGTGTCCTTCGGCCACGTACGGTTGAGCGCTCGCTGGAATTTCCCCTGACGCTGGACCTGCGGCGATGTTAGTAGCGGAATTGATGTATAATAATCGGCACAATAATGTATAGTTGAAAGGTGTATGACGCTTCAAGAACAACAGGCTGTGCTTCCTCCGCATTTTGTAAATACCGGATCGTATACATCGTTTGGTTCTTCACCGGGCCACTATGATGAAATGCTTGATGGGCAGGGGGCCGTGCGGCCACACTGGCAGATGTTTTTGAATCTGCTGGATGATCTTGGGCCTGAAAAGCTGCATCATCGCTGGGAAACCGCCCGGCAACTCATTCATGACAATGGTGTGACCTACAACGTCTACGGCGATCCGGCCGGTATGGACCGCCCCTGGCATTTGGATTCACTTCCCGTCGTGTTTTCTGCTGCGCAATGGGCAGAGTTGGAAGCCGGAATTACCCAGCGAGCCCGCCTGCTGGACGCGATACTCGATGATCTTTATGGTCCGCAGCATCTGCTACACGAAAAAATTATTCCTCCCGAGCTGGTCTTTGGCCAAGATGCGTTCCTGCGGCCCCTGCATGGGGTAATGGTCCCCGGTGCACGGCGCTTGCATACTTACGCAGCGGATGTAGGAAGGGGTGCCGACGGACGCTTTGTCGTACTGACAGACCGGACGCAGGCACCGTCCGGTGCAGGCTATGCCTTGGAAAACCGCATGGTTATTTCCCGGGCGCTGCCGGATGTGTTTCGGGACTGCCGGGTCAGCCGTTTGGCCACTTTTTTTCGCCGCCTGCGTGAAACGCTGCAATCGCTCTCGAATCGAGAAGATCCGCGCATCGTGCTTTTGACGCCGGGACCGTATAACGAAACGTATTTTGAACATGCGTATCTGGCGCGGTACCTGGGTTACACCCTGGTGGAAGGCGCCGATCTGGTGGTACGTGATAATTACGTTTATCTGAAAATGCTCGGTGGTTTGAAACGTGTGGACGTAATTTTTCGGCGGCAAGATGATGATTTTTGTGATCCGCTTGAATTGCGTGCCGATTCGGCTCTAGGAGTTTCCGGCCTGGTGCAGGCGCTATATTGCGGAAATGTAGCCGTGGCCAATGCCTTGGGGTCAGGATTAGCGGAGAACCCTGCGCTAATGATGCTTCTGCCCGCGATTTGCCGGCGCTTATTCAGCGAGGATTTACGGCTGCCTTCCGTGGAGTCATTCTGGTGCGGCCATGCGGAGGCACGGAAGTATGTGTTGGATAATCTTCCGCAAATGGTGGTTAAGCGTGCTTTTAGCTCCCTCCAGGATAAGCCTGTGTTCGCGGGGAAATTAAGCTACAGTGAGCTTGAAGCATTGCGTAACAAGATCGTCGCAGCGCCAACGCTTTTCGTTGGCGAACATTACGTGTCCTTATCGACAGCACCGGCGCTGGTGGAAAACCAGGTGCAGCCGCGGCATGTGGTATTGCGGCTCCACGCAACTTCGGTTGATGACGGATATTGTGTTATGCCGGGGGGGCTGGCCAGATTTTCCGGATCAGCCGATTCCATGATTGTGTCCATGCAGCGCGGTGGTGGATCTAAAGATGCGTGGGTTCTTTCCGATGGTCCGGTTGATTCTTTCAGCTTTTTGCAGCCGGCGGGTCAGCCGGTGGTATTTTCGCGTGCTCTGGGTGATTTGCCCAGCCGCGTAGCGGATAATCTATTTTGGCTGGGGCGCTATGAGGAAAGAGCGCAGGCCAACGCGCGGTTGGCGCGCGGCATTGGCATGCGCCTGATGGATCAGACTTTTGACGCCTACGCCGAACTGCCTGTCCTGGTTTCCGCGCTGGCCAAACAAACCATGTATACCCAGCCGGATGGCCGGGAATTTTCTGCGGAAGCCCGACTGGTTGAAATCCTGATGCGTAATAAGCATCCCAACGGCTTTCCATCCACGCTGCAATCCATTTATCGTATCGCCGCCCTGGTGCGGGATCGCATGTCGCTGGATATCTGGCGAATCATTAACCGTCTCGACGAGGATTTTCCAAGGCCCGGTACATTTGAACCGGCACTGTTGGACCTTTTGCCTGCGCTGGATCGATTGATTATCACGTTTGCGGCTTTTGACGGCCTGACCATGGAGTCCATGACTCGCAGTTACGCCTGGCGGTTTTTAGATATGGGGCGGCGTATAGAGCGGGTCCTGGCTACACTGACCCTGCTTTCCGAAACGCTGGTGCCCGTGGTAGACCGAGAAGGTCCGCTGCTGGAATCGGTTCTGGAAATTGCCGATTCCATTATTACCTACCGTCGCCGCTATACGACCAATCTCCAGGTTCCTCCGGTTCTGGATATGCTTTTAGCTGATGAAAGCAATCCCCGCTCCGCCGTGTTTCAACTCATGCGTTTGCAGGAACATCTGGCAAGCTTGAATCCCGAGGGTGGCGGGGCGAGCTTATCCGCGTCGGAACGCATTATCCTGCGATTACTTACTGATATGCGCCTGGCCGACCTCAATGCCCTGGGCCGGAGTGATAATGCTGATGATCATCGTCGGCGAGGACCTCTGGAGCGTGAGTTGAAAATATGGATGGACGATTTGCGGATGCTTTCCGATGTCATCACCCGGGCTTATCTGGTGCATGTTTCCGAGTCCCGGCAACTCGGGTTTGAGCTTGCGGCGCCGATGCCGGACGCGGCATCCTAGGAGCCTGTCCGAGTAATGGCCGGGATTGCGATGGGTCTGAAATGTCCCGTACGTGCGGAAAATGACCTATGCCAGTATATAAAGTAAAACATATTACACGTTACCGGTATCAGCAGCCAGTGACCATTTGTCATCACATTGCGCACCTGCTGCCGCGGGAGGCTCCGCACCATATTTGGAGTTTTTCTGATCTGGAAATTTCTCCCCCTGCGGTGCGCACGGACCGATTGGACTATTTCGGCAATCGGCAGACCTTTTTCAGCATCCAGGAGCCGCACCGCGAATTGCTGGTGACTTCCCGCGGAGAAGTTGAAATAACTTCCCCTTCAACTGGACTGCTGTTTTCCAACCAGGCATGGGAGTCGGCCAGAGATAGTCTGTTTACCAATCAGATTCCGGACTTCGGGCGGGTGGTGCAATTCACCTTTGAATCCACGAAAATCACGCACACCAACGAAGCGGCACCGTATGCCACCGAATCTTTCCTGCCCAACCGGCCGATTGTTGAAGCATTGGAAGACCTGATGCACCGCATTTATCAGGATTTTCAATTTGACTCCACGGCCACGACCGTCAGCACGAGCGTCGCGGACATCTTCCGCCACCGCCGAGGGGTATGCCAGGATTTTGCCCACTTGGGTATTGCGTGTCTGCGATCTATGGGATTTGCGGCGCGGTACGTCTCGGGGTATCTGTTGACCCTACCTCCGCCGGGCAGGCCTCGCCTGGTGGGTGTGGACGCCTCGCACGCGTGGTTTAGCGTTTACGTACCTGAGCTGGGCTGGCTGGATTTTGATCCGACCAATGATATGATCCCCGGTGACCGTCACATTACCATTGCGTATGGCCGGGATTTTTCTGATGTTTCACCCCTGCGCGGCATGATTCTGGGAGGCGGCAAGCATACAATGTATGTGTCGGTGGATGTGGCCCCAGAATAAGGACATGACTATGTGCGGACGCTTTACCTTGGCTAATCCGGCGGCTGCCTTTCATGCTATGCCATGGCTGACGGAAGTGCCAAAAAGCCATCCTCGGTACAATATTGCCCCCGGGCAGCAGGCGTTTGTGATCTGTGATAAATCCGGGCCGGTGGTTCGTTCCGCACATTGGGGATTTACAAGAAAGCGCGGGGGCGCAGGCCGGGATTTACTGATTAACGCCCGCTCGGAAAAGGTATTGGAAACGCCCAGTTTTTCCGAATCCTTCCGGCAGCGGCGCTGTGTGATCCCTGCTGACGGATTTTATGAGTGGCGGAAAACTGCAAAGGCTTCGATCCCACATCTTTTTCAACTCACCGCCGGTGCGCCATTTTGTCTGGCCGGCTTGTATGACCGCTCCGGCGATGAAATCAATTTTGTTATTCTTACCACAGCCGCCAATGCGATTGTCAAGCCTGTGCATGCACGCATGCCGGTTGTGCTTCCTCTCTCGGAGGCGATGGCTTATATATCCGCGCCGCCGGAGGCTGCGGAAACCCGGCGTTTTTTCCAGCCCTTTGCCTCCAATCAGATGCAGTCACACCGCGTAGACACGCTGGTAAACCGAGTTGAAAATGATACTCCCGCCTGCCTCCAACAGTATGCCCCGGCTTCCAGCGGATGTTCCAGTAAAAACCGCTGGTTTTCACTGCGATAATGCGCAATAAAATCAACGGGTTTTGCGTCTTTCCGGCAGCTTCTTTCTGGTGGCTACAGTAACGCCACGGTGCGGAAGCGCTTTCGGCATGACAACTTGGGCCATTTCCAGAAACTTCTGCACCGATGCCCGCGGATGGGGGATGCAATTGCACAGCGGTTTGCCGTGGATCCGCAATTCCGTCATGCACAACGTTTTAAGTTCATCAAGGCCTTCCTGCACGGTGGCGTTGAGGTCACGCCACCGCAGAGCTAATTCCTTTACGATTTTGTAGGACAACATAATTACCAGAGCATGGCCCCGCGTGCGGCTGGCCAGACGCACATGCACCGGGCGCATCTCCAACTCCATGGTCTTGCTGGTACGGAACGCCCACTCTA
>JAJZGH010000059.1 GCA_021798635.1 Planctomycetota bacterium
GAGTATAACCGCAAGCCCGCATCCAGGGCCTGACGGTCGGGCTGTGAAGATACCGCATAAAGGCGGCCGACAGGCGGGGATGATGGGAATTTTTTAACGTCACACAATAGAAAATCAGCGGATGGCCGTGAAAACGCAGCCGTTTTCCCGGGCCGGATCGGACCACCAGCCGCGCGGCGGCATACTGACTTTGAAACTGCGGATCGCCTAAATTAATCTCCGGCGGCAAAACGACATACGGAACATGCGCGGCTCGGGCCGCGGACTGGTAAGTCAGGCACGCATCAATTTGGCCCGCGCGAAGTCGAAACATCAGCGAAGCTTCCGTAAAAATTTGTGCCGGATTTTCAACGGGACCGGTTATTCGTGTTGCCAGCGGCGGCTGATGATAATATTTTGCCGCCAACTGCAAACACAGCAGGGAGGCCCGGCCCTGCGGGTCGGTCAGCGGGTCGGTCCGGCCAAAACGGATCCCCGGAGATTCAAGCACCTTGTACCAGGGAGCATGGTCGGCTTTGCTGACGGCAAACTGTTTCGTCCGTGAACTGCGGCGGCTCCAAGCCATGACCATTTGTGTTGCGGCGAATGCCTGAGCTTGTTGCACCAGTTTGGCGCGTTGCAGGATGCGAACCGGGCCGCGCGTAATGGCCAAAAATACATCCGCGTGAAGCTGACCGGATTTCAGCATTCGGGCCAGCCCGAATGCCCCGCGCCCAATTCCCTGATACTGCTCGTGATTCGCCGCCGCAAACCGTGGGCCGATGTAATGATCCATCAGGCGGCCCATCGATCCGGCATACGCGACAACCAGTGTCGCCGCATTGGCAGTTGTGCTCCCCATCGCAAGTCCGGCGGCCAGCACGCATGGGATTAAGCGGTCCGTTACAGACAACTTGGACGCTGAATACTTGGATGGGTTGTCCATAAATGCCGTTCCATGACAGCTCGTAATTATTACTTAAGCCGAAGCGTTCGCCAAGTCTTTGGGTACCGTCACAACAGTCATTTCGCTGCTCCGCCGGCGCAATAACGCGGCGAAGCATAAGCCGAGCAGCGCCAGGACCGTAAAGACAAACATCCCATGTGGATAGCCCGCTTTTCCCGAGATGCCCACAATTTGTCCCCACAGAGGCGGCAACAGAAAGCCGCCCACTGCTCCAATTCCTCCCACCAGTCCTGCGGCACTGCCGATGGCCTCAGGCACAGCCAGCGGCACCAGCTTGAAAACCGCAGCGTTATTCATCCCCATACCGGTGGCAATAAGCATGATGCCGACGACGCTAACGGCAAACCCCGCAGCCAGGGCGGCCACTATGCTGCCTGCGGCCAGTATCACCAGCGCGATGTAGCTAACCGTCTTGCCGCCGATCTTATCAGCCAATACGCCGGCACCAACCCGCACAATACACGCGAGGATTGACGCCAGGCCGCCGATTTGCGCCGCTTCAGGAATGGGCTTGCCATAATAGGCATGAAAGAAATTCGGCAACCAGACCGTGATGGCCAGAAATCCGCCGAAGGTGGTAAAATATAAAAATACCAACCCCCATGTCTGCCAGCGGCTGGCGGCCAACGCCAGAGAACGCCGGGCATTTCCCAAAGGAAATAATTCCTGTCCGTTTTCAGCCGCCAGGCGATGAGCTGATTGGCCATCTGCGCCGCCGGCAAGCAACTGAAAGTACCAGGCATTTTTCGCCAGTAGCGCATAAAGAATCGTCCCCGTAACCAGCAGCGCCAGCCAGATTTCATAAGTTCCGGTTAAGCCCAGATGGGATAACGCCAATGGCATCAGCAGTACAAATATTCCCGGAGCAAGATTGCCCAATCCACCGAAGATTCCCAACGCCAATCCCTGCCGGGCCTTTGGGAACCAAAAGGCAGTCTGACTTATCCCGGGGGAAAATGTCGCAATTCCGCAACCGCTTAAAAGCCCGAGAAACAGCAGCCACGGATACATCGCAGGCGTGACATGGCCGGGAAAATACAGCGCACTGGTAATAAACACACACAGCAGCCCCAAAATAGCCAGCGCCAGTAAAATCAAATTGGATTTTCGTCCGCCGTTCTTATCGACCCAGGCGGAAAACGGAATCCGCAAAAGCGATCCGGATAACAGCGGCATGGACACCAGGAGTCCAAATGATTCCGGATTCAAGTGCATGGGGACTTTAAACTTGATGGCCGTTACATTAAACAGGCTTACGGCCGCAAAGCCGACAAAAAAGCCGATGGTTGTACCGGCCAGGGTTTTCACCGACGTGCCTTTAAGCTTTATATTTTGTACAGGCATAATACAGTTCCTTAAAAAGGACAGGAAAAACACTGCAATTTTGATGCCACAGGGGCACGATCAGAATTTCAACTGAAACTGAATTTCTCCATAAATATCCTGGGTATTGACCACCGAACCAACATTGTTGGTCAATCCAGCCTCATTGGGGATAAAGGTGACGGCGGTTTGAATTTTGGCATTTTCACCGCACAGGTAATAATTCAGGCCCAGCGCGTATTCTTCCATGACATTCGGAAGGCCGTCGGTGATAAGTTGATCAAATCGCCCGGCGATTTCCCATTTGTGCGGCACGAGAAAATATCCACTTTGGATGTAGTAGCCATATTGCGCTACACTGCTTTTGGGGAATCCCGGAATGACCGTGCCGGTGCCGTTGATCTGCTGATAAAACACCGCCGGAAAAAAAGACCAGCCGCGGTATTTGGATCGCCAGTCCAGCGTGACGCGGTAAAGATCGCCGTTTAGTGTATAGGGCGCGGCCAAGAAGCCCGGCGATGGAGCGGTGGATAATCCAGTAATTTTCGTGGAACTTTGTGCTCCGGGAAACGCATTTGCGGAACTATTTTGCGATTCATATCCCAAGCCCACCCCGACCGTCCACACCAGGTGCTTATGCCATTGCAAATCCGGCTCGTCGAGGAAGTCAATCGGTTTTCCCGCCCCGAAAAATTGCTCCCGTGTGTACAGGCCCAAACGATTATCGCGCCCGGTGCCGGCCAGAGGGGACGCTGAGTCCACCAGATTTTGAGAATTACCGCCATCGTTCAGCATGACGCTGTAAGTCAGCTTGCCTGGCCCGACCACACCGTAAATATCCGCTCCTAAACCGTATCCCGGCAGAAAAGGCAGCGAACTGGTTGCAAAATCCGGAAATTCCGATCCGCCGTTGTTAGCCATGGTTTTAATCGGCGCAAAGGGAATAATCATCGATCCGGCCCGCACATTCAGCCACGGAGCAAAGCTGTAACCACCCCATGCGTCGACCAGTTGAAATGTGCCGGCCGTCGGACTGGTGAAGGAACTGGTGCTGCCGAAGTTTCCGGCAAATTTAAATAAGATATGTTGAAAAAGTGTTCCCCCGGCAGTCAGCAGAGCATTGGGCATGCCAAAGCCCTGCATATCACCGGCTTCATTGCCGCCCAGGGCGGAACCGGGATCACCAATGATATTTTCCACATGCGAATACGTGTACCGTGCCTGAAGCAGGCCGTTAAACGTCAGGCAGAATCTCTTATCGCTTTGCAGATAGAAACCATTATCGTATCCCGCGTGCAGCCCGGACCTTACGGTCCACTGCGTCCTCGCCTGTTTGAGCGTCTCTTCCACAATCTGCCGCACGGCGGAATTCTCTTGCGCTTTAAGCGCCGCGACTTTTGAATTCAATGCGTGAATCTGCCCTTGCAGAGCAGCAACCTGGCCCGCAATAGAATTTGGATCGCCGGACGCCCGGGCACCGGATGCGGCCAATCCAAGCGCCGCTCCATAAACCACCGCCGCCTGAATTCCCCGGCTTTTTCTGTTGGTCTTACGCTTACAATCCATGGACTACTCCTTGCAACCTGCCGGTATTGAAATACCGGAAAACGCCCTCGCTTCTGATGCGAACGCTCTACAATCGTCCGTCACCACAACCCGCTCTTCGTTAACTGTCCTGTCCGCCGAGAACTATTATGCAGCCCGCTTATACATGAAGCAAAGTGATAATAAAGATATTATTCATTAGTTTAGCACATGATTTCTGCGATATTCAAGAGCACTTTCCCCCACATTAAACGCGATTGCTTATTTACTAAGCGTCCAAGATTTCAACCAGTACCGCCCCCTCGAAAAAGGTGTCAGGTACCTTTATTTATGATTTGGCGGGAGTTATTTTCAATCCATCGCGGGCGGTGGAAAAAAGCCTCGCCAGTTGCCGCGGAGTGGGGAATATCGGGTTTTTTGTTCGTATTACGGATTCAATCCGGCGAGAATTCGTTTTATTTCAGGACGACAACTGCCGCAAGAAGTACCCGCTTTGGTGCTTTTGGCTATCGCCGCAGGATCCGCGTTGATTTTTCCGGCGTCTTTGATCGTTTGCTCATCGACTTGATTGCAACTGCAGATCATGCGCCCGGAGAGTTGCTTTCCCGCCGCCCCGGGACGCAGCAGGGTATCCCGCAGATGCTCTAACTCCGTGCCGCGCTGGATAAGATTGTGATACTCGGCAAAGCGTGAGGAATCGCCTACGGTAATAACCCCTACCAGGCGGTCCTGATAGATCAGACATTTTTGATAAAGCCGCCGGCGGGGGTCATCAAATGTAATGACATCCGTTTCCGCGGAAGCCGGCATTACTTCGCCGGCGGCGGCGAGTTGGAAGCCGGGAATTTTAACCACTGCCGCGGGAACCGGTATGCGGCAGGGAGCATAGGAATTCCCCCGCAGGTATTCCGCCAATGCCTGGGCATGGGCCTGCGCTCCATCGGTGGTGCCCACCATCGCATTTTGATATTCGGCGCACTCGCCGATGGCATAGATGTCAGGGATATTGGTCCGCATGAATTCATCGACTTTGATTCCCACCTCACAGTGCAGGCCCGACTGGCGGGCCAGCTCAATGCGCGGATGAATGCCTGTGGCGAAGACCACCATGCCAACATCAATGTGTTCTCCCGTGCTTAGGCGGATTCGCTGCGGCCTTTCCAGGCCCTGTATACCCGCCAGATGCGCATTAAGTTTCACGACGATTCCGCGCGATTCCAATTCGCAACGCAGGTAAACAGCGGCTTGGTCATCTAATTGTCGCGTCAGAAGCCGGGCCGATCGGTGGACCAGCGTTACCGCCAGTCCTTTATCGCAAAGGGCCGCCGCCAGTTCGACGCCCAGAATACCGCCCCCGATAATGGCCACCGCACCGCCCCCCGCGGCTTCCCGTAAAATGGCATCCGCGTTCGACCGTGAGCGCAGTGTATGGACCCCATTGGTGGGAAGCGGGCCGGTCCATGTAATCGTAGGCTCTGATCCCGTGGCAAGCACCAGAGCATCATAGGGTAGGGATTCACAGTTTCGTGCTTTGACACGGCGTTGTTGAGGCTCCAGCGCCTGAGCTTCCATGCCCGGCAGCAATCGCACCGCCAACGCGTTAAGCTCATTGGCACCGGCCACGAGCAAATCCGACCAGCCGTAAACTCCCATGATGTACATGGGAAGAAGGACGCGGTTGTAGACCAGTTCAGGTTCGCGGCTAAGCATGGTTATTTCATCAGTCTGATTAAATTTCCGATGCGCGCGGGCAAAGGCAATCGCGGCAGCCCCCGCTCCGATGATGACGATGCGCCGGCGCGGATGACGCAGGGGTGCCACGGAAGCGGCACTGTGTTTGAGTTCCGGCTGCTTGGATCGTGAATCAACCGTGTCATGGGTCGCATTATTGACGCGTGCGTCGGCTACCGAGCCGCGCTTTCCCCAGTGCATGGGTGCAAATATCACGCCCTGCCGAATGTCCGAAGTCAGCGTCGCGGGAACCTGAATTTCTCCCCGCCGCGTCTTAACCGTTACCATATCCTGATCCCGGATGCCGCGCGCGGCGGCGTCATCAGGATGAATTTCACAAAATGGACTGTCGATGTGCTCACGCAGCCGCGCCACTTGCCCGGTTTTAGTCATCGTATGCCACTGATCACGGATGCGCCCGGTGGTCAGCACCAGCGGGAACGTAGAATCCGGCACTTCGGCAGGCGCGTGATAATCAACCGCATGAAGAACGGCTTTGCCGTCAGCGGTGGCAAAGCGATGATCCGTGTACAACCGGCGGTCGCGGAATTGCGAATCCTGGGCGGTGGAACCGGCGGGAAACGGCCACTGCACCGGCCCGATGCGCGAGAGAAGATAATGGGACAAGCCGGTGATATCAATATCCGTTCCCGCCGTCAGCCGGGCATGTTCAGCGAAAATATCGGATGGAGAATCATACGCGAACTGTTCCTGCCAACCCATGGCTCGGGCGAAACGCAATAAGATCTCCACGTCCGGCAGCGCTTCACCGGGGGCGTCAACAGCTTTTTCAAGTAACGATACGCGGCGATCGGCGTTGGTCATCGTACCGGTTTTTTCCAACCAGGTGGCCGCCGGAAGCAGCACGTCGGCAAACGCGGCGGTTTCCGTGGCATGGATATCCTGCACGACCACATATTCCGCCTTCCGCAGGGATTCTTCCACTTTCCAAGCATCGGGCATGGAGCAAATCGGATTGGTGGCGATAATCCAGATGGCCTTCATCCGCCCGTCACGCAGCGCGGAAAACATTTCCGTGGCGGTGAGCCCGGGCTTGTCCGGAACGGACTTTACACCCCAAAACTTCGCCACCTGCTGACGATGTTCGGGATTCGCCAGATCCCGGTGGGCGGACAGAAGATTGGCCATTCCCCCCACTTCCCGCCCGCCCATGGCATTGGGTTGCCCCGTCAAACTGAACGGCCCGCATCCCGGTACGCCGATTTTTCCAGTGATAAGTGATAATGCGATCAAGGACAGATTTTTATCCGTTCCGTGCGAAGACTGGTTAAGCCCCATCGTCCATAAACTTAAAAATCGGCGATTTCCTCCCAGCCATTGCGCGGCGGTATGAATATGCTCTTCCGGAATTCCGCAGATTTCAGCGGTAATCTGCGGCGTAAATGGCGTAATAGCGCGGCTGTACGTATCCCAGCCGCGGCAGTGGGTTTCGAGGAACGTGCTGTCGATGTCCCCATTTTTTAAGAGCAGATATGCGATGCCGTGAAATAATGCCACATCGGTTCCCGGAAGTATCTGCACATGCAGATCCGCCGATGCACAGGTGGCCGTGCGCCGCGGGTCAACGACAATTATTTTTGCCTCGGGATGAGCTTCTTTTCTCTGTTCAATCCGCCGCATTATGATTGGATGGCACCAGGCGGGATTGGCACCGGCGATAAAAAATGTGTCGCAATGATCAATATCCCCAATTGTTGTCGGAGGCCCGTCGGCACCGAGGGATAATTTATATCCCGTAACCGCTGAAGACATGCAGAGCCGGGAATTGGTGTCAAAATTATTGGTGCCAAGAAAGCCCTTGGCAATTTTGTTGATCAGATAATACTCTTCCGTCAGACATTGACCCGATCCGTAAAATCCAACCGCATCAGGCCCGTGCGTGTGAATGATGTGCTGAAATTTTTCCGCGACATGCGCAATTGACTCGTTCCATGATGCCCGACAGCGCGGCGCATCACGGCTGGTCCGTAACTGAGGATACTTAAGCCTCTGACGCGTGGAATTAACCACATGCAGGAGCGTGCGGCCTTTGGTGCACAACATGCCGCGGCTGACCGGGTGATCCGTATCGCCCCGCAGGGACAGAGTTCCATATTTATCTTTTCGGATTTCAATGCCGCATCCGGTGCCGCAATAGCAGCACGTGCTGCGGAGACTTGGCGCATGTTGCGGCGACGATCCTGCGGCAGGCGGAGAAATCACACATCTACTCCACAGGCAATTCGACGATTACCGACTGATCTTCCAGGCGGCACGGATACACCACCACCGAACATTGGCCCGCCTGGTCGCAGCTGCCGTCCGTGAGATCAAAATGAAAGCTATGCAGCGGACACACGACCGTGCCTCCGGTGATCATACCTTCACTAAGCGGGCCCCCTTTATGCGGGCAGCGGTTGTCCGCAGCGTAAAGTTCTCCCTTGCGGGTGCGAAACAAGGCAATGACCCGATTGTGAATCTGGAAAGCCCGCCCCAGGCCCACCGGCAGTTCATCCCACAGGCACACCGCTACTTCCATCGTTTTAATTTCTTCAAGCATCTTGTGCATAACTGATTCCTTCATTGCCGTTATGGCGGCGGTTTGTTCCAGCGGATTAATTCCTATGGGTTCATCACCGGCAGCGCAACGCTGCGTACAGGCGCGAATTGCCCGGCGTACTTAGGATCGCGGCTATCGTCTTCCCAAGGGTCAATCGCCGCTGCCAGGGACGCCTCCACCCGTTCGTCCAGACCGGCACAAATTCCGTCCACATCATCCATTAACAGAGCACGCAGGCGGAGAATGCCGATGCGGGGAACAAAGTCATACGTTCGCTCGAGATAGCGGGCCTGCTCCTGGTAGTACTGCATAAACCGGGAGATGATTTGGATGGCTTGTTCCTGCGATTGCACGCGCCCCAGCACGTCGCCTTTGCGTACGGAAATTCCGGCGGCCCCGCCAAGGAATATTTCCCATTCTCCCCCTTCCGTGGCGATAACGCCGACATCTTTCACCGTGGCTTCGGCACAATTGCGAGGACATCCGGAGATACCCATTTTGACTTTGGCGGGAGTTTCCAGGCCCTGAAATTTCTTTTCAATGGCGATGCCCAGAGCCGTTGAATCGTTGGTCCCGAAACGGCACCAGTCCGATCCGACGCAGGTTTTACAGGTTCGAAATGCCTTGGTATAGGCGTAGCCGGAAATCATCCCCAGATCACGCCAAATATCCGGCAGAGCTTCCTTCGGAATACCCAGCAGGTCGATACGTTGGCCGCCGGTGAGCTTGACGGTAGGGACGTTGTATTTTTTAGCTACCAAGCCGATTTTGACCAATTCGTCCGCGGTTGTCACGCCCCCGTATATTCGTGGAATCACAGAAAAGGTGCCGTCCTTCTGAATGTTTCCGTGCAGACGGTCATTGACAAACCGACAATCCCGCTGATCAATATATTCCCGGTTCCAGATTGATCTAAGCAATATCGCCAGGCCCATTCGCGATTTCTCATCATCTTTCTCGGCCAGGGAATCCATCACCGATGAAACGCTTTTAAGCCCGCGTTTGATGATTTCCGAACGTAGCGATGGTTTATCCAACGGTATGGCCGGCACATACCATGTTTCACTCGGGTCGGCCTTGACCTGACCGGCAATTTCTTCAATCAGGCCGTGAATCATTTTGCGGCAACTTCCGCATCCCGTCCCGGCTCTCGTCGCCTTGCCTACCGTCTGCACGGTGGTTTTACCAGAGCGAATACACGCGGCAATCTGTCCTTTGGAAATTCCGTTGCAATCGCAAATCTGCTTGTTGTCCGGCATGTCAGCAAGGCTGAATTCCGGTGCCGACCCCACCGCGGCCGGCGGGAACAGCAGATCGGCTCTGCGGCCAGGAAGGTCTTCGCCGGTCTGCATTTTGCTCTGTAAATCTGAAAAACTTTCCGTATCGCCCAGCAGGATCGCGCCCACCAGTTTGCCGCCGCGAATGATGAGTTTCTTGTAAATTCCGCCACTGGGTTCTTTATATACCACGACTTCATCTGACGGCAGGCCATCGCGCTGGCCCATGGACGCCACCTGCACATCCATGACTTTAAGTTTGGTGCCTACCGTCGAGCCGGTATAACCGACGGCTTGGCTGCCGGTAAGATGATCCGCCAGCACGGTGCATTGTTCCCAAATCGGCGCTACCAATCCGTAGACTTTCTCCCGATGTTCACAACACTCCCCAACGGCATAAATATTCGGATCGCTGGTCTGCATCTGATCATTAACGACAATGCCCCGATTCACAGTGAGGCCCGCTTCCTGTGCGATTTCCTTGTTGGGGCGGATACCGGCGGACACGACAACCATATCACAATCCAGCGTCGCACCAGTCTTAAATCGAACCGCGCCGGCAGCGCGATGTTCATTGGCCACAATCTCCGTTAATACCTCGCCACAATGTACCTGAACCCCAAGTCCGGCGATGGTGCGGCCCAGAATCTCCCCCGCCGCCGGATCAAGCTGCACCGACATTAAATAGGGGCTGATATCAACAACATGGACTTCCGGGCCATGCGTCATCAGGCCTCGCGCGGCCTCCAATCCCAGCAGGCCGCCACCGATGACCACGGCCCGCCTGGATTGCCGCGCCCATTTCGTGATGCCGCGGCAGTCATCCAGGGTGCGGAATACAAATACGCCATGGAGATCAATTCCCGGTACCGGCGGCACAAACGGACGGCTGCCCGTTGCAATAATTAACTTGTCATAGTCAATCAAAGAACCGTTGACCAGTCCGACGCGTTGTTTGACAGGATCAATTTTTATCACCGCCTGACCGGTGATAAGCCGAATGTTATTTTCCGCATACCAGGGGATGGTATTGAGCATGATCTGCTCGCCCGACTGCGTTCCATTAAGCACATTGGACAGCAGAATGCGATTGTAATTCCCGTAGGGTTCCACACCGATAATGGTGATATTATAATCGGATCGTGAACGATTTAATATTTCCTCGGCGGTACGGGCACCGGCCATTCCGTTACCGATGATGACGACATTTTCTTTATTTTCTCGAATCATTTTGCATCCTCAAATTCCGGCCATGCCATTTCATTAATTTGGGACCATCCTTGCCCGACTGCCGCCCGGCCGCGGATGACACACTGCCGCCGACGCTTCGAGCCGGAGCGTCTCCCGGTGCCAATATGCCGCGTCGCAACGGCATGACCGGAAAATCCTGATCAGTAAACTCCAGGTTCAGAGACGCCGCGGCCCGGGCGAATAAATCCCGACGAACGCAGCGCAGGGCAATCGCTTTAATATCCGTCTGCTCATCGGCGTGTTGCCAGCGCTGCATCTGCTTGAGGTACCACAGCACATGCGTGGCGGACGGTGCGGAATAACGGATATCCCAATCGCGAAACGTCCAGTCAGGGGGGCGACTTGTAAGTGTCGGCCCGCATCCCACGTCGCCGCAACCGATTCGCAGGCTGGAAAGAATGAACTCCGGCGGCATATCAAGATATGCTTCGCGTGCCAATATCCCAGCCAACTCTTCATGGTTTGCCGGATCATTGCAGTAACGGCATGACAGCAGAAGAGCGACGATGGCTTTGACGACATCATCGCTTCGACTTTGTACAAAGCCTTCAGTAACCGCCAGAACTTTTTCCGGATGGCGCGGCAGAATATCCGTCGTGGCGCAAATCACGCGCCCCCATCCCTGCTTCTGCGCCAGCAAGCCCCAAGGCTCACCCACGCAGAAGATATCTACATACCGATTGGCCATGTGCTCGGCTACCTGCATGGGAGTAAGCTGCGTTAATTGCACATCCCGATCAGGATTTATTCCCCCGTCGGAGAGCCATTCCCGCAGCAAATAATGATGCATGGAAAAGTTGGACACGTGCGCACAGACCAGTTTTCGCTGGTATAACCCGGAATGAATCAGCCGACTTAGCGCGGCGGCGGAATCGATACCAATTTGCATGAGTTTTTCGGAAATCACAATGGTATTGCCGCCGGAGCCTAACGCCATGACCGATACCATGGATCGCGCGAAATCCGGCCAGCCCAGTTGGCTTGCGATGGGCATTCCCAAAAGAGAGTGGCACGCATCTAATGATCCGTAACCGAGCTTATCCCGGACGTTCATCCAACCAATTTGCCGTTCTAATGTCGCGTCCAGACCTTGGGCTTTAAAAAACCCTTTGGCCTCCGCGACAATCAGCGGTGCGGCGTCAATTAATCGGATAAAACCAAATCGCACAGCGGAATTCCTTTCGCAGCCTATAACTGCCCTCGCGCAGCTGTTTCAGCGCGTCTACCACTTCACGCAGGCAAATGCCGTGCCGCTGTCTCCGCCGTACAGCCCGGCTGCTTCCGGTTGCGTCTATGTTGCATTATCGTAGGTGCTGATGTATAAATCAAAATCATAAAAGAAATGGCAATCATTACTTTTAAGCATGGTGAATGCATGGATGATGTGCATCAGTTGAAGATTTTTCAGGCCGTTGCCCAACAATTAAGCTTTACCAAGGCCGCACAGGTGCTGCATCTAACGCAATCCGCGGTAAGCCACCAGATTGCCGCTTTGGAGCAGGAGCTGGGCGGAGCACTTTTTCAGCGGCAGGGCCGCACGATTGCCTTGACCCCCGCCGGTGAGGCGCTGCTGCAACAAACGCGGCGCATTTTATCTGTCATACAAGAAGCCAAGTCTGTGGTGCATGAAGCCTTTCGCCCGGGGGCAGGTAGTATCCGTATCGGTGCTCCGGCCACGGCGTGTCAGTTTATCTTTCCCGCCGCAGTGCGGGAATTCCGCGCCAGTTATCCCGATTTTCAACTTTCCATCACGCCGGCGGATTCACCACAAGCCACGCAATTGCTGACCGATGGCGTTATTGACATCGGCATTGTTCTGTGCGGGCCGAAATCGCGGCAACTGGCCTACGAGCCGCTGCTGGTTGATGCCCTGGGCTTTCTGGTAAGTCCACTGCATCCGTGGGCCAAACGGGGTGCAGTGGATCGTTCGCAACTGGTCGCGCAACACTATGTTCTTTATTCCCGTCAAAGCACGACATTTCATATTGTGGAGGCCTATCTTTCCAAAGCCGGCGCACCACTTAGAAACTGGACGGAATTAGGCTCCATTGAGGCGATCAAGGAACTGGTCAAACTGGGGCTGGGAGTTACCGTCAGTGCTCGCTGGAGTGCCCGCCGGGAAATACAGGCAGGCCAACTGGTCTGGCTTAAGCCGCCCGGGGGAAAAATTACCTGTACCTGGTGCGCCGCCTGGAGGGCCAATCGAACCCGCCGGGCCGCGGAACATACTTTCTGCAGCCTGTGCCGGTCGTCAGCCCAGGAAATTCTGGGACAGGCCGCCGCCTCTGAAATCTGATCCGCAACGCCAACAAGCATGCCCGCGCAGGTGGGCGTGGCAATAAATCCGGGCGGGCCACCGGGGTGCGGGTTTCCAAGACGAACCATTCTCTTAGCGCCGGCATTTATGCCGTCGATTTTGCCGCTTGCCCGAAAATATTGCCACGCCCGCGCAGGCCAAGGCGCGAGATTGGCCTTGCAATTCAAGGCTCCTGCCCACAAGATTAGCACCACGGTCACGTGCGACCGTGCCGGGATGAATGATGGCTGGTTTTTTATTACGTAATTTGGATGTCCTGCTGCCTATGCTGGCGCTGTTGACCGTGGCGGCTGTTTTTGCGGCGGTGGAAACGACGTTCTTTTCCCTGACGCGCCATGAACTCTATGAATTCAAAACCAGCGGCAAACGCGGACAGGTGCTGGCGGCGGCGTTACGCGAGCGCAGCCGCCCGCTGCTGGTGCTGATTCTTCTGATCAATATGGCCTGCACCATTCTTTTTTTTGTGCTTAGCACCATTGTGCTCCAACGCCTGAACCGCCATTACGGGGGCTTTGTGGCTATCGCATTGAGCCTGGTGCCGGTGGTGATCGTGGCGTATTTCGGGGAACTGGTGCCGAAAATTTTCGCCCGGAGATTCAACCGCCGCCTTGCGGCGGTGGCGGCGGGTCCTATGACGGTGCTGATGCGCGCTGCGACACCCGTGCTGGGAGTCATTGAACGGTTATTAATCAATCCATCGCACCGGCTTCTGGGGCGCAAGGCCGGCCCACATTTGTCGCTTACTGAGTTGCGGGAATTGCTGCGGATGAGCCGCGATCAGGGGGTCATTGATACTGCGGAAAATCAGGTGATTCAACAAGTGCTGTGGCTGCGGGAAATCCGGGTGCGGCATGTGATGGTGCCGCGGGTGGATATGGTGGCTTTTAATATTCAGCGTCCGATTTCCGAACTTTCAGACCTGCTGCAGCGCAGCAGACTTTCCAAGATTCCGGTTTATGATCGGGACATTGATAACATTCTGGGGGTTTTGTATGCCAAGTCGTTTCTGCTGGATACGCCCGCGAGTTCCGCAGCTTTGGCACCCCTGCTCAGGCCCGCGCATTTTGTGCCTGAACTTCAGACGCTGGACCAACTGTTGGCGGGATTTCGCACCCGACACCTGCAGATGGCGATGGCGGTGGATGAATATGGCGGCATCGCGGGCATGATTGCGCTGGAGGATGTCGTCGAGCAGCTTATCGGGGAAATTTATGCGCCGGATGAGCCGATCAAAATACCGGTGCGGGAAATCGCGCCGGATGAATTTCTGGTATCCGGTGATTTATCGCTTCTTGAATGCGGTGAACTTTTTGGCGATCCGGTCAAAGCGCCGCATATTTCCACCATTGGCGGACTGATTTATGCCCAGCTCAATCGCGTGCCCCGCGCCGGTGACACCGTCGTGTTGGATCGCCTGCAATTAACGGTGCAATCCATGCGCGGCCGCCGGGTGGATCAGGTGAAGATTGTTTTACTGGATGATGCCCGGCATCCGCAGCCGGAGGACCGGCCATGACACCGATCACACCGTTTATGTATGTTGCCGGGGCGGCAACGCTGCATTTCCCGTGGTATGCGGTGACCGGGCCATGGCTGATTCTGGCGATTCTGGGACTTTTAGGGTCGATGATTTTCAGCGGGCTGGAAACGGGCCTGTACACCGTTTCGCGGTTGCGGTTGCAGTTGCGCTCCTGGCGGAAGGAGCCGGCGGCGCTGCAGATTGAACGCTGGCTGCGGGAACCGGCGGCGGTTCTGGCGGGTTTGCTGATCTGGCAGAATTTATGCAATTTTGCCGTATCCGCCGGGGCAACGGTGCTGCTGCGGCAGGCGCGAATTCCTGATCAGATTCAAGCTCTCCTGACGGCCTTTCTGCTTACGCCCCTGATGCTGTTATTTGCGGAAATTATTCCCAAAGACATGTTTATGGTTCATGCCGATAAATGGACGTATCGCCTGGTAGGATTTTTAAAATCGGCGCTGCGGATCATTACCGTTATTCCATTGCTGCCGCTGCTGTTGCTGTTGAATATCCTGGCCCTGCGGCTGTTTCGCGGCGGCGACACCAAATCCGGTGCCGCCCGCGCGGTTTTAAGTTTTGCCGAGGAATCTTCGGCCACCGGGCTGATCAGCGATACGCAGCATGATCTGATTCGCCGGGCGCTGCGGATGGCGCACGTGGTGGTGGGCGATGTGATGGTGCCGTGGAACCGGGTCATTGGAATTCCGCAAACCATCAGCCGCACAGGCTTTTGCGCTCTGGTGCGGCGGTACAATGTTTCCCGCCTGCCCGTTCTGGGCCGGAACACAGAGGATATTCTGGGCGTGCTTTACGTGGTGGATGTACTGGGGCAGAAGCAAGACTTTAATATCCGTGCCAATCTTAAACAACCCATTACGCTTTTTCCCGAACAATCGGTGCGCTCGGCGATAACGCTGATGCAGGCGGCACGGCAAACGCTTGCGATTGTGGTCAATCGGCACGGTCGGCCCATGGGTCTGGTCACCATGAAGGATCTGGTGGAGGAACTTATTGGGGAACTGCAAAGCTGGTGAGGTTCAGGCTCCGACGGCCTTGAGGGCGGCGAGTTCTCTTTCAGCCATTTCCCGTTGCGTACCATCATGCAGTTTAGGCAGGGCCTTTTGAAATAGGTCAATCGCCCGTTTACGGTTGATAAAATAACGCGTGTAAATTAACGCCAGAACCAGTTGCACCTGATCACAGTTGGTGCCGGTGCCATAATATTTCAGATAATCTTCATACGCGATAGCGGCCTGCGGATACTGCCCCGCTGCCATGAGTTGATTGGCAATGTCCAATTGGCTTTGTGCCGGCAGCACGTTTCCGGGATCCAATTGCTTTAATTCCAGATACGCATCGGCGGCCTGTGGCAGCAGGTGGTCGCGTCGCAACTCGGCTATGCGTTCGCGTAAGTCCTGGCAGTGCAGATAATCAGGCGATCCCGGTTGCAGGGGCAGAGGGCCGTCGGGTTTGACCACGTTACTGCCTTGCGGCCCGGTGGTGAAGGGGTTGTAGCCAGTGGCCACCATGGAACGATAAAGGTATTTGCGGCGCCAGCGAGTTAAAAGAGCGGGCAGATCCGCTGGATCCCGCGGCACAAATCGCAGCACCAGAAGAATAATTCCTACGGAAAATCCGGTGGTGTAACCCGTGAGATGGGCAAAATGCGCGACATCGTCACCGCGACCGGGGAATATTGCCCCGGCGAGATCAAAGGTGACAATTTCAAAAAGAATAAAGAGGAGGCTGGGAACCTTGAAAATGAAAAAGAAAAACCAGACGCGAATATTGGTCAGGGGTGCCAGCACCAGAAACATTCCCGCCACCGCGGCAATGGCCCCCGATGCACCGAGTGTAGGTGCGCCGGAAGTTAACACCTGTCCCACGCCGGCAAATATTCCGCCCGCCAGAAAGAACAGCAGATAAGGAACGTGGCCCAGCCGCTGGTTGACGGTGTCCCCAAACACCCATAAAAACAGCATGTTTCCAAGAATATGCATGATATTGGCATGGAGAAACAGATACGTGACAAACTGATACACATGCAAATGCTGCCGCCACAGCAGAAACCTGCCCCATCCGGGATTAACCCCCAGATAATGCGCGTTGGGGTTATCGGGGTGGGAAATAAAATAGATGACAAAGCAGAGCGCAATAATGGCCCAGTTCATCCATGGAGTGCGCCGCCGGGGCGCGTCAGTACCGATTGGAATCATGAATGCCTCTGGATCAACCTTTACCGCCCATCGCCTTTCAATGGAAAAAACAGGCGATGCAATCCGTTGTACCGCAGGCATCATGCCTGCATCGGAAACACGACAAGAGCAGACGGGACGCCTGCGGTACCTAAACTGCTCTTGCCTTCGCAACCGACTATCATCAATCACCGAGCGGAGTGATACCGCCGCCAAGCGCCTGCTGTATTATTCAGATTTCGGCACAAGAGGTCAAACGAGACGATATTTTCAGTTGCATCAAAGCGCTGGGGCGGATACAAACAGTATATAATCGGGTCAACGGGCCAAAGTCAGGCCGTCTCCCAAAACCCGAGGGTAGCTCAGCGGTTAGAGCCGGGGACTCATAATCCCTTGGTCGTGGGTTCGATCCCCACCCCTCGGAATGCGTGCTTTAGGTTACGGGTTACAGGTTACAGGGGACAGGGGACAGGTTACGGGTTACAGGTTACAGGGGACAGGGGACAGGTTACGGGTTACAGGGGACGGTGTTAAGTGAATAATGAATAATGAGTAATGAATAGGGGCGAGAAGTTAGAAGTTGGGAGCTAGAATTTAGAAGGTTTTGAAGCGCTGCGCTGCAATTTTGCGGGATGGTCTTCCGGGCTACGACAAGGACACAAAGGCACGGGGGACGAACGGATCCACAGATTACACCGATGGACACAGATTCACAAACGACGGGGCTTTGCCCGGTGAATAATGAGTAATGAGTAGGGGCGAGAAGTTGGGAGTTAGAAGGTTTTGAAGCGCTGGCGCTTGCTAAATGCGGGATGCGAGAGGTGGGGTTCCGAATTTCTTGTTTTAAGTTGGTGGAATCTCCTCCGGTTCCTTTGCCACCTCCTGAATTTTGGCCGTCAAGGATCGCGGGGCGGCGGCCTGAGGTTCGGGGTGTTGGGCGATTTGTTCATGGATCCGTGCTGACGGTAACCACTTTGCAGCCGGCGGATGCGGGTGTCTGGAATCTGTCCGAATAATTGCGGGGTTGGGACGGTGTGATTTTTGGATTCTTGGGACATTATCGCGTAGGGCACTGCGGTGATAACCCGGTGGTCAGTTGGCGGCACTGGGTCAACCACCGGATTATCATCCGGTGCTCTACAAGTAGCGCGCGCCGGCGCACATCAACGCGATGGTACAGCCGCGTCGCAGAGGGGCGGAACAGAAAGCACGTCGCCCTGCGGGTGGGCCTGAAATGCCCCTGCTTTCTTGTCGGATCTCGCAGACTAATTCTCCAGAGTGGGCTCAATCCTCTGTCGCGCATACGGGACGTTTCAAACCCATCGCAATCCCGGCCATTATTTGGACAGGGTCTTGGAGACCTATTGTCCGCTGATGTCGGCAGCGCTTCCCTTATTTTTGCGCCGCAGGCACAGGCATTCTGGCGGCGGCGGTTAGTTTTACCGGACCCAGGAGTCCTGAGGGGGGTAGATGGGAATTCTTTTTAAAGTAATTCCAGGTTTCAAAGGTATAACAATCTTTTGAGGGGCGGGGTGTGCAATTCACGACCCACTTGGGGAAGCGCAGCAGTGGCCGTCCCACCTGGGTGGGGGTGCCCCACTGGAGGCCGGAAGCGTGCTGCTGGTCGCCGATGAGGCGGTTGGCCCAGGTGTTGGTAACTGCAATGCTAATGCGGTTAAGCCCGGGGCGGATGGCGGACGTGACATCCACCTTGAAAGGCGCGTGCCACAGCACGCCCAGGTTATGGCCATTCACCCACACTTGGGCCAGATCATCAAGCGATCCCAGGTGCAAAATCACCCGTTTTTCCGGGCCGAAAAAACCATCGGGGATCGATATCGTTTGTGTATACACGCCTGTACCGGAGAAATACTTCAAGCCGGAATTTTTGGATGCGGTCCAGGATGTAAGGCGCTGTAACACGACATGCCCCGGCGCACCCCAGCCGGGAGTAAAGCTGACGATCCACGGGCCGGTGATGGCTTCTGGCGCTGGCAAATGTGGAACAATTACCACCTGATTGCGGCCGGAAGCGAAGTGAAGTTCATAGCGTCCCGGTTTTGCGGTCCGCAGATTCATGTGGCCGGCGTGGTCGATTTGAATGATGGTGCGGTCCGCGGGCTGATTATTGCGCAGGACCTTCACGACAGGATTCACACCTGCTGCGGAATGGCGGAAGACGACAAATATTGACCCCTGCGGCCCCAGATTCAGGGGCACGTTGGTGCGGCCGTGGGTGGCGGTGAATTCGCCATCGGTGAGGCCTTGTCCGGATTCGGGTTGCCACAATTCAGGAATTTTTCCGGAAATCCGGAAGGACGCCACAGCATGGACTGGCTGGTCGGATCGGTTAACTACAAAATAAATGTCCAGCCCCCGCGAATGCCGATGGATGGCTACGAGGGGCAAAAACGGAATCGATATCATGCTGTTTTCCTGGATGCGGGCGGTGCCAGGCTTGCCGCCGAGGGTATATTTGATGGTCAGGTATTTGACATGGTCGAATGCCGGATCGCCTCCGAAGGCTTGATTATCCGCGCGCATCGCAAGGATACCGCCATTTTGCCGCAACCGGTTTTGCAGCACGCTGGTAACATTTACCTGCCGCCCTGCGCCGGGGGCAGCGTAAATAGCGGATTGGATGACAAGCGGGCCGTTATTGGCGGCGAGTACGGAAAAATCAGGTTGAATTCCCAGCTTGGCGAGCACCTTGGGCAAGGACTTGTTCCATACGACCTGTCCTTTGCCGAAGCGGTGCTCGCGGATGTGTACGCCGTCACAATCGCCCCATACTGCGCGACCGATTTCTGCGACAATGCGGTCGCATTTGGGGTAATCGGTAAGACTGGGCGACGCCGTTGGCCGGGGGCCGACAACTGTGGCACCTGCCGCGATAAGTTGTCGGAGCTTTTGCGCCACGGCGGGCAGCATCCGAGAGGAATTGGGCAACAGCAGTACCGCATAAGCTCGGCCATCCGGAAGCGTGATTTTGCCGTCGCGTACGGTCGCATGTTTAAAGAGGGACAGGCTTAAGGCATCTTCGGAAAGCCCGTGTGGATCGGAATTGAGCGTGCAGATATCGCACACCTGGGATCCCTGCTGTAACAGAGTCTGACAGCGATTGATATAGGTAAAAAAAGCTATTCCGGGCTTGAACCAGGTTTGGTTTTCACCAAAGTGCGTGCCCCACCATCCCATGAGGATACCGGGCTTGTATTTTTTGTTCAGCGACTCAAGGGTCCAATCGTGGAGATAACACTGATTCACACCGCTGAGAAAGCCGCCATCGAGGGAGGGCTTCAAAAACGCGGGTGTTTCATTCATGCGGCTGGACGCGGGGCCGCCGGTGAGGGTTTCGGCTCCAACCAGCGTGCGGCCATCCGCCCGGGCCGCGCCGGCGACATTCCCGGCAATGCCGCTGCGGCTGGCATTCCAGAATTCGCCCATGGTTACATCACACGATGCCGCGGCGGCGATGGTGTTAAAGGGTCCGGTGTAGGGTTCCAGGCACATTTTCAAGTGGGCGGCATCAATGAGTTTGCGATACACGTCAAAGTCATTTTTGACAAACAACTGGGAAACCGTTCGCGTCATGTCATAGCGGAAGCGCTGCGAAAGCTCCGGACTGCCGATCACGGCTCCGCTTAAAACTGGTAGCCACGGCAGCGGATCGTAATGCCGCATTTTTATAAAGTCGCGACGAAAATGTTGCGTCCAGTTCTGCGGGCCGGCTTCATAGCTGTCAAACAGCAGATGATTAAAGGTATGCCCCACCGCCGAGCCAAGGTGTTTCTGCAACGCGTGGATCACGTGTTCAATATGAAATGTTGCAGCCCGGGCACTAAGCTTGTCGGCCTCCAGGGAATGCACCGTACCATGCGGGCCAACCAGGCTGTCCGGCACGGGGTGGACGGTCATGG
>JAJZGH010000315.1 GCA_021798635.1 Planctomycetota bacterium
AGAGGATGTGTGGTTTGAGGGAGATCCACTGTAAATCCCGGCATGTGTTATGCAATTCAAGTTCGATTTTAAAGAAACCGCGGATTTCGCTGATCATGCGGATAAACACGGGGCTTCCATCTTTTGAGAGTTCCCTGTGATCCCCTTACCACCCGACTCCAAAGAACTCTTACAGGCCCTGAACCACTCGGCAGTTGAGTATCTGCTGGATTAAAAAAGCTGCTCACAGCCCTGCGATTACCGCGTCGGTCACTTCGCTGCAGGTGGATTTTCCGCCTAAATCGCCGGTGAGAATGTTTCCGGCATTCAACACCGCGAACGTCGCTTTCTCTACCGCCGCGGCTTCTTTGCTTAAACCAAATGTGTAATTGAGCATCATCGCTACAGTCAGAATAGTCGCCACCGGGTTGGCTTTATTTTGGCCCGCAATGTCCGGGGCGCTGCCGTGGATGGGTTCATAGAATGGTACGGCCGAGGTGGCCTTAGCGCCGGGATCCCCCAATGATGCCGACGGCACCAGCCCGATGGAACCGGCCAGCATGGAAGCTTCGTCACTTAAAATATCGCCAAATGTATTTTCCGTGACGATTACGTCAAATTCCGATGGCCGCCGCAGCAGTTGCATGGACGCGTTGTCCACATACATGTGCTCCAAGTGCACATCCGGATATTGTTTGCCCATCGCTGTGGCCAGCTCACGCCATAACTGGCTGGTGGCTAAAATGTTGGCCTTATCCACACTGGTTAAACGCTTGCGCCGTTTACGGGCGGTTTCAAAACCGACTTTCAGAATCCGGCTGATTTCATGTTCGCTGTAGGCCAGCGTATCAATGGCTTTGCGGTCCGGCGATGCGCCGCTGATGCCCTGCGGCTGGCCGTAATACAGGCCACCGGTAAGCTCGCGGATAATCATAATATCAATTCCGCGTTGGATGAGTTCCATTTTCAGCGGGCAGCGGGAGGCTAATCCGGGCGGCAGCAGAACGTGCCGCAAATTGGCATACAACCCTTTCCGCAATTCCAAAAGCGCCACGCGCTCCGGACGTTCTTTCTGCGGCAAGGTTTGGTCCCGGTCCGGCAGGCCCACAGCACCAAATAAAATCGCGGAATTGCGCTTGCAGACTTCCCGAGTGGATGCCGGCAATGCGGTACCATGCTTATCAATGGCCGCCCAGCCGACATCCGCAAATTCCGCGTGCACCTTATGGCCGAATTTCTTGGCCACCACATCCAACACGCGCATGGACGCATCTACAACTTCTACACCAATGCCATCACCCGGCAACACCGCAATACGCAAATCCATCATTCAACTCCGCAAGCATACAAACCATCATTTTAAGATCGGAAACAGTAATGGCAAATTCCCCGGGAGGCAACTGGCACGCGGCCGGCTGGGATGTGAGCCAACGTAATGCTGTGACGGTTTCCGGCGCTATGGGTAAAAGCCGTTACCCGCAGGGGCCGCGCAGTTTTGCAAAAACCGGTTTGGACAGGCAATTTCGCTCTTGTTCTCAACCTCTTAACTGGTCCCAAGATTGAAGTTATCGGCTGCGGGTCAGGGCTTGTGCGATTTCCCCGCGTGCGCCAGTTTGGCCAGCAGCTTGGCGATGGCCTCCTGGTCTCGCGGCGTGGCAGTCACGACCATAGTAGTGTGGAAAAATCGCAACGAGCCGACCGTACCGCCATTGTCAATCCAAGAATTGCGATCAACGGTATTCTCGATCAACTCACCAAGATTTTTCTCTTCAGCACGGCGCGCCTCCGCGTTGCCTGCGGCGTGTCCCGCTTTAAGCAGCGATCCCACATGGTATGCATACGAGATCGCATTCGGCCCAATCGCGCTACGAGAGGAAATCAAGATAACTCCCTTGTGCAGGCTCCACGCCAGCGGCGACTCGGGGTTCTCAACTGTTTTCAAAACATCATTCAGCGCGACTTCGATGGACACTGGCTGCAAAAAGTGCATTGTCACAGGCGTAGAGGGTAAAATTCCCATATTTGCCAGGGCGTCCGTCTGAATGCAGATATTCACGCCGGCGTCTTTGGCAAGCGTGGTCACAGCTTTGCGGAATGGGGTTTTCTTGAAATTGACCAGCACCGGTTGTGCCAGCCGCCGGCGCACACCCGTGCTGGTGGCCACCGCGGGGGCTGCGGTACATCCATTTAAGGCCATCAGACCGCCGGCCAGCGAAACCATGATCAGAAATGATTGCACACATTTCATGTTCGACCCCTTGTCCATGACTTGTGGACTGCAAATTTCAATGCGACCTCAAGAAATAATGGTAGCTTTGGCCTCCATGGAGGTCAAGGCGTATGGGACACGACGAATCGCCACGCCTGTGTCAGTTGCCACCGTTCCTCAAACGCTACCCCGTGCCAACATGTCTTATCGCCTGATCTGCCGCCCTATAGCCGCCGCATGGCTGATTTGATTACTTCTGCATATTGTTCCACGATTGTGCCCGGAAGCGCCAATGTAAATGCCGCGACTCTGGCGGCGGTTATTTCAGCCGTCAGTGATGCTGTCCAGCGATACTGCCGCCGCAATTTTACCCCCGCCGCCTATACCGAACTTTATGATTCTCCCAATCGCCCATATTTAATGTTGCGGCAAACGCCCGTTCTGCTGCTTAATTCCGTCACCCTGTATCCCACCGGTCTGTATCCGTTGGCTTGCACGCCCGATCAATTTGACCTGCGGCCAGAAATTGGCCGCATCTCCTTTAAGCCGCAGGCGGCGCAATCGCTGGCGGTGCCGTTTCCCTGGAGGCTTGGGTTCCGCTGCCTCAATGCGGTGGAAGTTAATTATATCGCCGGCTTCGGCTTTACCACGACCAGCACGCTCTCTGTGCTGCCCGGTGAACAGATCGTCACACCCGCTTCCATGATCGGCACAAATATCGACCAGCCGTGGGCTATAACGGCGGGAGCAACGCTGGTCATTGATCCCGGCACAGCGGTGCAGGAAACAGTGACAGTCAGCTCGGTGACAGCCAATACATTCACAGCAACATTTTCCCAACCGCACGCCGCCGGTGCTGTGATTTGCGGTGTGCAGATCCCCGCGGATATCGCCTTTGCCACCGCCTTGGCCGTAGGCAATGTATTGAATCAGCCGGACTTAACCAAACAACGTGAATCGCAGGGAAAAACCATCGGATATGAATATCTGGTGCGGGTCGGCGATCTGATTTTCACCACGGAAATAATCAATATTTTAGATCAGTATCGGGACGCTGTAGTATGACGTTGCAATTATTAACCCGCCGAACTCTTACCTTGCAGCGCGCGATAACCACGCCGGGGCCAAGTGGCGAAATTCTCCGGTCCTGGCAAACGCTGCTGACCGCTATTTCCGCCAGCATTCTGACGTTCCACGCGCATCCATCGAAAATCATCGGGCGCCGCACCATGGACATCACGCATGTGATTATCACACCACAGAATACCGGTGCGGAATTTGGCGATCGACTTTTTGACGGCGTATTGTTTTACCGGGTGTTGTATGTCATTAATTTAGGTGATCGTGATCAGGCGTGGGCCATTTACACCGATCAACTCGACCCGCAGGATGCCATTACAGAAAGTTGAGCGAATTTTATGCAGGCGTTGCTGCAGGCATTGATCAGTAAAATTACCGGCGATGGGCCACTGGCGGCCATTTTCGGCACTGCGGCCACGGTTTACTTAACCGAAGCGCCGCCATCGGCGGCTATGCCCCTGGTGGTTTTGCGGCTGGGTGCAGGCCGCGTGAGCCATGATTTTTCCGGAGATCGCATCTCCGTTGTGCCCATGCAGCTTCAGATTATCGCCGCGGATATCAACGTAGCACTGGCCGGAGCTGAACGCCTTGGCGATCTGCTGGATCAGACAACGCTGAATTTATCCACGGGCAACCTGTTACTCTGCACGCGCACGGCGGATATTCAACCGGCCATGCCGGGCTTTAATTCCCTGCTGTACGCCATTTACACCGCCAATGTACACCTGGAATGCCAAGTGTTTAACGCGGCATAAAACAGTTTTCTCCCGCCGCCTGTCCGAAATTATTTGGAGATTTTACCCATGGCAACGTCCCTGCCCCTTTCCGGCCTGACCGCCGCGGTAACCCTGCCGCCGGGTGTCACTGCCAACATTTATGATGCCCGGCTTGATGAAGAATTTCGCGAAAAAGATTCCGAAGCCTTCGCCGATGCAGGTTTTGGTTCGGGAATTCTTACTGGCCAGCGGTTGCATGGTGTGGTCGTGGGTTGGCTGACGCAAAGCGATCCCGGCATGGCTGCTTATCATTCCGACGTGCCGATAAGTTTTACCGCCGCCACCGGCTGCATAATCACCGGCACATTTAATATCACCCGCCTGCGCGTACGTTTGCGGGTGGGGCAAATCAGTATTTTTACCGCGGAAGTTTCATCCGTTGGCCCGTACACTAAAACATGGATTCAATCATGACGCATCACAAAGAATCAGCGCATCCCTTCCACACCGCCCCGGAGCACGTGCTGCCTGGCGATCATGCAGGCACGCATGATTCACACGCGCAATCCGCCCTGCCGGCAGACATTCTGGAGTTGCTGCAACGCCATGCGGAAGAATTGCTCCGCAGCAGTCGCGAACACCATCGCAGCTCCACCGCCACAACCGACGCCCCGATCGTGGATCCTTGGGCGTTGGCCGGCACGGGTGCACTATCCGCATCTGACAGTACCGCCGCAGGTGCCCGGCAGGTCGGCACACTGCAAAAACTTCTGGCCATGGGCGAAAAACTCCTGGCCAAACTTGAAAGCCCCATAAAAAGCCCCTTCGACTTTTTGCCATGATCATTCCGTTGGTATGCGTCCCATCGCAAAAGAAGACATTCAAGGCTTTGCGAAGTGTAAAAAATCATCGTTCGTTTGGCATGTGGGCTGATCGCGCGG
>JAJZGH010000316.1 GCA_021798635.1 Planctomycetota bacterium
GGACTTAAGCAAAGTGCGGGAAATTCGCGAACCGATGATTCGCGCCTCCATTATTGTGCCGGCGGAAAATATCGGCGATATTTCCAAACTCTGCCAGGACCGCCGCGGTATTTATAAAAAAACTGAATACCTGGGACCTAATCGTGTGATCATTGAATATGAAATGCCATTGGCGGAAGTGATTTTTGATTTTTTTGATCGTCTGAAAACCGCGACGCGCGGCTACGGCACGCTGGATTACGACCTGATCGGGTTCCGTTCGGATGATCTGGTAAAAATGGACATCCTTGTCAATGCCCAGGCGATTGATGCTTTAAGCCTGATTGTGCATAAGTCCAAGGCTGAATCCCGAGGCCGGGCCATTATCCGCAAACTCAAAGAGGAAATCGGCAAGCATTTGTTTGAAGTGCCCCTGCAGGCGGCGGTGGGTTCACGCGTGATTGCCCGTGAAACGATTAGCGCCATGCGTAAGAATGTCACCGCCAAATGTTATGGTGGCGATGTAAGCCGAAAACGCAAACTGCTGGAAAAGCAAAAAGCCGGTAAAAAGAGAATGAAACAGGTCGGACAGGTGGAAATCCCCCAGGAAGCGTTCATGGCCGTCCTGGAGCCGGGTGATTAATCTCCCGTGCGGCCGCGCGGTGGCGTCACAATATTTCCGCTCCGCACGGTCGTGGCCGGAAAGTGTCTCATAACACCTTGTATGGCGCGGCTATTTGGTCGTCTTTCGCCAGTTGCCGCCCTTAACGATAATGTTGGACGCCATTCCGCTGCGAAGTTCCAATCCGCCTACACCCGCTGGCAGCCCCATGCTTTTCACCTGGAAACCTCGGCCATTGGTTGTAACGGCGTACTGAAATGTCGCACCAGTGAATGCATCTTTGGGTGCAGATTTAAGATCGGTCGGAACAAGATCAGCGAGGGTTGCGGGATATCTCCCGCGTACCTTTTTGAACTTTGCCAACGCAACGGCAACGTCAGTAAGCCGTCGCTGCGTGGTTATGCTGCGGCGGTAACACGCAAGATGGAACGCGCTTGGATTCGCCAGCACCACGGCAATATTTGCCGGATCTAGTATCACGCTGGATGGAGAACCGTAGGCGTTGATGATCCGCTTGAGGTGCTTCATCCGCCGGCATTCCTTGCGAAAATCCGACAATTTGCTCGCGGCAACTTCGGCATCGAAAATCTGGTTTTCCTCCCGCATCATTGCCGAGTAATCTATGGGCCATAGCGCATTCCAAACCTCTTTGTCGCTTTTCGACATCCCTTTAATTTTGAGAATCATCAACCCGTTCTGGTCAAGCATCATGATCATGCTTAAGCCAGTGTATCGCTGATCATTTAAGGCCTCCGCAAGAGGCGGAAGCGAGGGGCGTGTTTCAATCGAAGCCAATAACGTGTCCAGTTGCTTCGTGGAAAGTTGGCCCGAATTGGCCGCCGCCTGATCCATGCGCAGGGCAATCGACTCAAACCGAATCCCCACCAGATACGAAGCCACGTCCGGAGACTGCGCCACCAAGAGCGCCAATTGGTGGATTCGGTTTGCCCAGCGTATTGCGCCCTCGGCATCACCCTGGCCCAGCCGCATCATCCCCCGCATAGCGGCGACCTGCGCTAAAAAGCTCAGGGGTTGCAGCATGGCTATGCGGGCATGAATTAATCCCCGGTCCGGACTCTCCAGTGGCACATAATACCGTGGCCGCTTTACCGCGCTGGCAAGGAGAGCCAGCGGCCTGCGATTCGCTTGTATCCACTGTCCCATCACGGAATATTGGGCTGCCGTCCACGGATGGCTCCCCAGATTTAATTCCAAGCGCCATCTGCTGTCGCGGTTAGGATTTTCCGGAAGCGGGTGTTTCCGCACCCAGTCGGAAAGCGTGATTAGCCGGTTCGCATGGGGCTTGAAGGGTTGCATGTCCAGTTGCCACAAAATGTCTTTGTCATACCACGTCTCGGCCGGGAAGAGCTTTGGCCCCACCGCTTTGATCAATAACACCGCAGCATCATTTTTGCTCGTCACTCCCGTTCGGGCCAATTGGTTCACTGCCCTGGGGTAGTTGATCCCGCCGTCCTTTGAAATGGGGCCTAAAAGCCGTGTGGTGGCGTATCCAACCGGGACAATCCGCCAAATATGAACCCATACCTGATCCACAGCCACCGGCACCATCAGCATGAGAAGAACCGCAACAGGCAATCGCCATCGTTTGGCTAAGGTGAGTCTCGAATGTGGTGCGGACATGGGAATAACGATACCGGTGGATGTTTGATCGGTCAATCTGGATTGGCGGGATTCGCGGGATCATCCCACCCGCCTAAGCCGGAGGTTTATAAAAATTCCGCAACTCGGCGGCCACGCACCAGATTCGTCAGTTGCCCCGCAGCCCCGCTCTGTCACAACAAGAAATCAGGGTACGCAGTGTGGAACAACTACGGCGATTGACGGTGTGGTTCCTGTTTGCTGCCATCAGGGCCAGCGGTATAATTCGCATCAGGACAGTTTAATGGGAATGCAATCGTGGTCGCACTGAACGAAAAGCCTCACCACCAAGTGGCTGTGGTCCAAGATGTAATCCGCTCTTTAGATAATACGATTCCATGTTGCCCTATATGGAAGGGCGGGGTAACGGTGTGTTGAAAAATAAAAAGACGGTGCTGTATTTCGCAATCTGCTTGCTGGGCATAGCAGTTGGCTGGGGGGCCAATGATTGTGTTTCTTACGTTGAAGCTTTCTTCCCTGGCTCGCGGGGGGTTTGTGTTGCGATCGGTGGCCGCTATTACGCGAAGGCGGGCGGCTATGGAGTGATATTCCAGGCGAGGCCGAGCCAGAAAGGTGGAATGCGGGAGGCCACGTTAGGTGCAACGAAATTGAGCCCCTCCGCCTGGCCGGGGGGGAGTGTTGATGCTGTTTTTATCCCGCGTGATGGGAGTTTTGACGCACCGGCGATAGAGTTGGACTATTGGCACCGTGGGAAAACCGTTTTTCTGACCGACGTCGGCCTGAAGGGACATTGGCTCACCAAGGCCGTGACCAAAGACACAAATGGCGTAACGACGGTCGGCATCTTCGTGCGATTCCATGGGCGATGGACTTCTGGGGGCCAGTTCCACGCGCCCAATTTTGACTACAAGGGTGTAAAGTACCGGTACGATGCTGCCAGCGGCCACTGGGCTAGGCTTGGCAATGGGGCGAAAATTTCGGGGCATTAGACGTGTGAGAAAAGGTGAAGAGGAGCGAAAACGGGACGCAGCTGATAAACTTGAAAAGGGTGTTGCCGTCGTGGGTGCCGGCGTGGCGATTGGTGTGATCCGATATGAAACGATTCCGTACGTGATAATCATATTGGCATTCCGAGAGATCCGACGGAGCATAGTTAGCAAGTTAGCAAGCAGCTGTTCTTGGCGCAGATTTCCAAGTGGCTGGGATCGCCATTGCTGTGTGCTTGCGGTTCGGGGCTGATGTGAAACGAGATTGGCCGATCAAAATGAAAAAGTTACCCCTTCCTCCCGGGACCATCCTCATGCTGGCAAGATACGACTCGGCGCGGCCGGAGTTGAGGATGGCCGTTGGTGAGGTTTTGCAAGTGGGTTACTACTCTCCCCAAGATGGTCTGCGCTGCATCTGGCTCTGGGACCCGAGGCGAGTGCTATCGTCACGTCTACGCACGAGTCGCCTCTCGGAATCTCGCTATCAGGAGACAGCCGATCAAGCCTATGTTGACCGCTATTTCGAGGTTTTGCGACCCGGAACCACATTGGATTACTTTGGTGACTACTGTGACCGGGAGCAAAACATTGCCGGGGCGGTTGAGGCAGAACTGGCGCTCCGCCGCATACATCCCGCTCCGGAGGTAGTAGCTGTTCGCACCATCGGGCGTTGCCTTGGCCCGGAGACCGAGCGGGACCACGACCTGTTGGAAGGCCGTGGATCGCCGCCGCGGAGTCTGGTACGCTCAATTCGGCTTGGCCGACACCCCGGAGCGGCCCTCGCCGCCCTGAATCCGCTCATACGGCGCGGCGATGCGGAAGCCGCCTTTGCCGCCGGTCTGTGCTACCGGTCCGCGCCGGCGATGAAACCCTCGCCGGCGCGGGCCGCACGTTTGTTCAGGAGGGCCGCACGGAAACTTCCGGAGGCTAAATGTGCCTTGGCGGAGAGCTACCTTTTCGGTATCGGAGTTAGGCGCGATCCGGCTGTGGCGTATGGCCTCTTGAAGTCATTGGTGGGCACCGGTTTACCGCGCGTGGATTACCGGCTGGCCGAATGCCTTCATTACGGTTGGGGCACCGGCCAGGACTTGCGAGCGGCGCTCGACTCTTACACCCGTTCGGCCCGTGCTGGCTTCCCGTTCGCGCTCACGCGGCTTGGCCAGTTCCACCAATGGGGCTACCTGCTCCAACGTAACGTGAGGATCGCCGAGGGGCTGTACACCGCTGCGCTGGCCAGGGGAGACTTGGATGCCGCGTACAAGATGGGGTTAATGTACCTCTATGCGGACGGCGTCGCTTGCGATTACGACAAAGCCTTCCTGTTGTTGGAGCGCTCGGCCAGCGGCGGCAATTCCATGGCGCATGGCGAGTTGGGTGGAATGCTTCTAAATGGATTGGGCAGGCGCAAGAACTGGCCCATGGGCCAGAAGCACCTTGGAAAGGCATATTACATTCAGTCACGGGTCCGGGCATGGCACCGATTGATGCGCCACGATGATCGGATCGCGGATGAGATTGCCGAATGTCTTGAGCGTCGCAAAGAGTGAAACAGAGCACTAGGATTTTGCAACTGCGGAATTTTCGCGATGTTCGTGGAGGCGTTGATCAAAAATAGTCAGGATATCTGCGAGGCGAGAGGGCTTGTTGCGTTGAAGCCAGAGAATTTCGTAGCGATCTTTTATCGCTTCCAGAA
>JAJZGH010000060.1 GCA_021798635.1 Planctomycetota bacterium
CGATCTGCGTAGATGTAACAGGATTGAATGATACCGCGAATGTTCGCCGAGCATACGGCCCGATTGGCCAGTTCCTTGGCACGAGCCAAGCTGGGTAACAGAATGGCAATGAGCAGCGCGATGATCGAGATCACCACGAGCAGCTCAATGAGGGTAAACCCTCGTTTTTTTACGTTGTAACTTCGCATAAGGAAGCCTCCAAAAAAGAGAGAGAAACACTTAATTGCGTATCCTGCATCCTGTAACGCACCCATTTTGCCTGAAAAGCACAAAATCGGATTATTACAGGAACTGAAAACCGCGCGGGAGCCAGGGAAGGCATCGGCTGGTTTAAGCCAGGGGAAACACTCCCTTGGCTTCCGCCGAGTCGGATGAGCCTGCGCGTGGTAGCTCCGGGCCGCACAGCCCGAGTACAAGCTACCTCAAAAGCTATCTAGCTCTTTCTGTCAGAGCCGGACACACAATCCTTTGTTAATAAAATCCGCCCGTTTTGCGGGGCGCAACCATACCAACCGGAACCAAAACTGGGATGTTTCTTGAGACCCGTGCAAGGGTTCCGGCACTGCCAGCGACGGATCAGACACAACATGATGGCGGGATGCGAAGAGCGGAATAAAAGAAAAAAGGCTCAAAAGCCAGAGGCACCGGAATACCGGGGCCATTTATGATGACGGTATACGAAACAATCGCTCCTGCTTCACACCATAAAACATCCTACCACCAGTTATCGGCGGGGTCAAGTAAAATCTTCAAGATTAATTCGAAAAGAAAAATTATCGGCTGCGGGCGATTACTCCATCGCATCGCTTCCGATAATGTAAAACATTGGATTATGCCGATACGTATCAGGTTAGACGCAGCGCCGTGATAAAGCACCGTGGTAGCAACCCGGTGGTTGGTTCGCGGCATTCGATCAACCACCGGATTACCATCCGGTGCTCGGCGGGCGCGGTGCGTTGCATCACGTTGCCTTATCGCATCGCGGTGCGTGCCGTGATCAAGCACCGTGGTGATAACCCGGTGGTTGGTTCGCGGCATTCGATCAACCACCGGATTACCATCCGGTGCTCGGCGGGGTGCGATGCGTGATTGGCCAGCTTGAGGATAGCAAAATTCACGTTGACGATTATTTTTGTTGGATTTCACCTTTGACATTTGCCTCTCTACACTGAATTATGTAGAACAGATAATGTGCGGGCGAAAAAACGCCCTGATTTTCGGAGAAAAAACGTGGTTACCTCGGATGTTGCCGGTAGCGGTTCTCAGCAATCGCTGGAGGGATTGAGTCCCGAATTTTTACAAAATCTGTATGAACAATGGAAACGCAGGCCGGAAGCGGTTGACCCGCAATGGCAGTGGTTTTTCCGCGGTTTTGATCTGGCGTCCGAGACGTCCCCGGCACAGGCGGGCGCGCCCGAGCCGGCACGCCCGCCAGTGGCCGGCGAACCGGATTTGCAAGTCTCGGACCTGGTGCATAGTTATCGCGAACTGGGACATTTAGTTGCCAATTTGGATCCGTTGGGCCATAACGCCACCGACCATTCCTTATTGAGCCTCAACGAGTTTGGCTTAAGCGAAGCGGATTTGGATCGATCCGTAAACGCCGGGAGCCTTGGCGGTGGGGGGCGCGTACCCCTGCGGCAACTGATTTCCATGTTACGCAGCACCTATTGCGGTACCCTGGCTGTGGAATATATGGACATACGTGATCCAGAGCAACGGCAGTTCCTGCAGGATATGATGGAGCCGTCGCTGAACAAACCGCATCTGTCTGATGAGGATCGCGTTTTTATGATGTCGCGCCTGGCGGCATCGGAGGATTTTGAATTATTCCTGCAGCGCCGCCACCCCACCACCAAGCGATTCAGTATTGAAGGTGCCGAAGCGCTGATTACTTTGCTGGATGAAGTGGTGGAAAAAGCCACGGAGAATGGCGTGGACGAAATTGTCATGGGCATGCCGCACCGCGGGAGACTCAATGTGCTGGCGCATTGTATGCACAAGCCCTACGAAATGATCCTGGCGGAAGTACTGGATCGTCCGCAGAAATCCATGGGTGATGGCGACGTGAAGTATCACCTGGGTTATGCCCATGATTCCACCACACGCACCGGCCGAACCGTGCACTTATCGCTTTCGGCCAATCCCAGCCACCTGGAAATTGTTGACCCTGTGGTGGAAGGTATTGTCCGCGCCAAGCAAAACCGTAAAGGCGATGTAACACGGCAACGTGTCATGCCCGTGCTGATGCACGGCGACGCGGCCTTTACCGGTCAGGGCATTGTCGCGGAAACGCTGTATCTTTCAGAACTCGAAGCGTATCGCACCGGCGGCACCGTTCATATTATCGTTAATAATCAGATTGGATTTACCACGGATCCCATGGACGGGCGTTTTACCCGTTATGCCACGGATGTGGCCAAAGCTATTCAGGCCCCGGTGTTTCATGTCAATGGGGATGATCCGGAGGCGGCGGTTCAGGCGGCCCGTCTGGCCACTGCGTTTCGTCAGCGTTTCAAGGCGGATGTGATTATTGATCTGATCTGTTATCGCCGGCGCGGTCATAATGAATTGGATGACCCCAGCGTAACGCAGCCCGTGATGTATCGGGAAATTTCAAAACATCCCACCACCCGGCAACTTTATGCCAGGCATCTTTTGAATTCGGGAGCCATTACCCAGATACAGCTTGATGCCATGACGCAGGAGATGCGTGACCGCCTGGAAAAGGCTCATGAATACGCCCAAACGTTCAAACCTACTGAAGCTGCACCCCCCGTGCACGGCCCCTGGAAAGATCTGCTGAAAGTCCCCCGCGATATTCGGGATTGGCGCGTGGATACAGCCGTGAGTTCCCAACAGCTTTTAACCATCGCCGAAAAAGTCTGTAAGTTTCCCGATGATTTTTCACCCCATCCGAAAGTGGCACAAATGTACAAGCAGCGGCTTGATGCTGTACGCAAGGGTGATGGCATCGACTGGGGCAATGGGGAAATGCTGGCTATCGGGTCGCTGCTGGATGAAGGTATCTGGGTGCGATTGACCGGGCAGGATGTGTGCCGCGGCACATTCAGCCATCGCAACGCCGTCATTTTTGATTCGGAAACCGGTAAACCGTACAATCCGCTCGGGGCGTTCAGCGAGGCCAAGGCACGCTTTACAATTATCAACACCATGCTTTCAGAGCTGGCTGTTGTGGGCTTTGAATATGGATTTTCATCAGCCGATCCCCATGCTCTGGTCATGTGGGAAGCGCAATTCGGTGATTTTATCAATATGGCCCAGCCGATCATTGACCAGTTTCTGGTAAGCGCCGAGACCAAATGGAGCAAATACAACGGGATGGTCATGCTGTTGCCGCATGGCTACGAAGGGCAGGGACCTGAACATTCCCACGCCCGGCTGGAACGATTCCTGCAATTGGCCGCGGAAGATAATATTCAGGTGTGCAATCCCACAACGCCGGCCCAATATTTCCATCTGCTGCGCCGGCAGATGCACCGCAGCTTCCGCAAGCCGCTGATCGTCATGGCCCCCAAGAGCCTGCTTAGAAATAAAATGGCTGTCTCGCGGCTGGAGGAATTCAGCGGCGGCCAGTTTGAAGAAATCATCGATGAGACTTCCAAGCTCGACCGTTCGCGCGTGCGGCGCGTATTGGTGTGCAGCGGGAAAATTTATTATGAACTTCTGGCGGAGCGCGAAAAAAATCGCATTACGGATATCGCCATCCTTCGCCTGGAACAAATTTATCCGTTCTACGCTGATCGGCTTACCGAAATCGCCCGGACCTATCCCAAAGGCGTAGAAATGGTATGGGTTCAGGAAGAACCGCGAAACAATGGTGTGTATCCGTTTATCGGGGCGAAATTGCATTACCACTGGCCGGGTATGCAGAAATTAACGTATATCGGGCGCAAGCCGTCAAGTTCGCCGGCGGCCGGTTCGCATGACCGTCATGTGCATGAACAGGCGGAAATATTGGCTCGGGCGCTGAATTTGTCCGTTGCGGATGTCCTGGGGAAAGGGCACGCTCCGGTAAGCCCGTCGCGCCCCAGCGAGGTAGAAGTTACCGAAGGCGCTCCACTGGCGAAGTAACCGTAGAACACGGTGGTGGCAACCCGGTGGCACCAAATGCTTGTTAGGAGTTAGGAGTTAGGAGTTAGGAGTTAGAAGGATTAGGAAGCGCTTCGCTGCTATTTTGCTTCCTTCTCCTAACTCCTAACTCCTAACTCCTAACTCCTAACTCCTGAATGCTTATCCGGGTTCGCGGTCCCGGATCAACCACCGGATTACCATCCGGTGCTCTCGGAGACTTTTCGGTGGCGCACGGGCGCGTTATAAGATACGGGCGGTTAAGAAATGTGCCGCGAGGCTATGTCACGGACATTATGAAAGAACCCATACATTATGAGTAACACCTTGGTAGATTTGTTTGTTCCGGGCTTGGGGGAATCGGTCACTGAAGCCCGCATTGCCAATTGGGTAAAAGCCGATGGCGATTCCGTGACCGCCGATGATGTGGTGGCCGAACTGGAAACGGATAAGGCCACGGTTGAATTACCCGCAGGCACCCAGGGCGTCCTGCGAATCCTTAAAACCGCCGGCCAGACGGTTAATGTTGGTGATGTTGTGGCCCGTGTGGAGCAAGGTGCTTCTGGAGCCGTCAAGACCTCCGCTAAAAGTGCCACCGCCGCGCCTGCCGCTGCGGCACCAAAAGCCGGCAGCAATGATAAGCCTGCAACTAAACCGCTTTCACCGGCCGTGGAACGCATGGTGAAGGAAAATAATATTGACCCCGCCGTTGTGGCTCCCACGGGGCCGGGCAATCGCATAACCAAGGGAGATGTGGTGCAATTTATAGAGACACGCGGTAACGCTCCGGCACCCGCAGTCGCTGCGGCACCGGTCGCGACTCGACCGGCCCCGGTTAAGCCCGCCGTGGCCCCGATCACCAAAGACGACGGCCCGGAAGAAACGCGCGTGGAGATGTCCAAATTGCGTGAAACCATCGCCCGCCGCCTTGTTGAAGCACAGCACGGCGCTGCAATCCTGACTACAATCAATGAAATTGACATGTCCGCCGTGATGGCATTGCGTGAGAAATACAAAGAGAAATTTGAAAAAACCCACAGTGTGGGCCTGGGCTTCCTATCCTTTTTCGGCCGGGCGGTTTGTGCCGCTGCCAAGGCTGTCCCCATTGTCAATGCCCAGTTGCAGAATCGGATTGTTATTTATAAAAACCACGTGCATCTGGGCGTGGCGGTGGCTACGGAAAAAGGCCTGGTGGTGCCGGTGGTGCGTTATGCCAATAAACTTTCCATGGCCCAGATTGAGGCGGAAATTAAACGTCTGGCGCAACGCGCCCGCGAAGGCAAAATTACGCTTGATGAGCTTGGCGGCGGCACGTTTACCATCACCAACGGCGGCGTATTCGGGTCGCTATTATCCACGCCGATTCTCAATCCGCCGCAGAGCGCCATTCTGGGTCTGCACAAAATTGAAAAGCGTGCGGTTGTGATCAATGATCAAATTGTCATCCGCCCCATGATGTATGTGGCACTTTCCTATGATCATCGCCTCATTGATGGCCAGCAGGCGGTAAGTTTTCTGGTACACGTAAAAGAATCGCTGGAAGACCCCACCCGGTTGCTGCTGGAAATCTGATGGAGCATAAGCTGTTGCCAGCCGGCCGGATAGCGCATGCTTTTACGCCGTAATTTGAAATGTAATTTCCCCAATCACGCCAACGGGCGATACACTATGGCTCACGCGCTCGTAGCTCAATTGGATAGAGCATCCGCCTTCTAAGCGGACGGTTGTGGGTTCGATTCCCGCCGAGCGCATTTTTGCCAAAGGCAAAAATAGAGCAGGAGTTCGGAGAGAGTAGATAGTAGAGCACATTCGGCTGGCGCATAAGAGAGGCTGCCGCCGAGACACGTGACACCTCCTGCGGTCGACTCTCAACACTCTACTTTCACATTTTTTCGCCCGCTGGCGGAAAAATAGAGCAGGAGTTCCGAGCCGGTAGAGCGTAGAGCACATTCGCAGGTTACTGTCGCGTCCCCTGTAACCTACGTAGCCCCGTCGCAATCCCGGCCATTACCGGGACAGGCTCCTACCGCGTTTCCCAGCAGGCGGCCAGATGCGTAGGATCGTCACCTTTTATTTCCATGGGCGGCATTTCTCGCCTGCAGCGTTCCACGGCGATGGGGCAGCGCGGGTGAAACGGGCATCCCGAAGGTGGATTAGCCGGGCTGGGCACTTCGCCCTGCAGCACCATACGATGTTCCTTCCGCTCCACTTCCGGCTTGGGGACAGCCGACAGCAGAGCCTGCGTATAAGGATGCTTCGGAGAGCGCGTGAGATTACGGGCAGCGGCGGTTTCAACAATTCTGCCCAGGTACATCACCGCAATGCGATCGGAAAAATGTTCCACCACCGCCAAATTATGAGCAATGAACAGATACGACAATCCCAATTCACTTTGCAGATCACTTAACAAATTAAGTACCTGAGCCTGAATGGAAACATCTAATGCCGATACCGGCTCATCACAGACAATCAGCCGGGGGTTTAACGCCAGCGCCCGGGCAATGCCGATGCGCTGGCGTTGACCTCCGGAAAATTCATGCGGATAGCGGTTGATAACGTCGCCGGAAAAGCCCACCTTTTGCAGAATCGCCTGCACGCGTGCGGGAATTTCCGGCTTCGGTGCCAGGCGATGCACCAACAGCGGCTCACCGATCATCGCACCCACGGTCATGCGCGGATTCAACGAACCAACGGGGTCCTGAAAAATGACCTGAATATGCCGCCGCAAGGCCCGCAGCTCTGCGGGCCTCGCGGCGTAAATATCTGTGCCTTCAAAATATACCTGCCCGGAAATTGCTGCGGTTCCGTGCGGTATTAAGCGAAGAATGGCGCGACCGGCGGTGGTTTTTCCGCAGCCGGATTCACCGACCAGACCCAAAGTTTCCCGTGGTTTTATCGCCAGCGAAATATCATGGACCGCTTGGATTTGTCCATTGACGCTTTGCAGTAAGCCGCTACGGATGGGAAACGCCACGGACAGATTTTTAACATCCAGCAGAACGCTGTCGGCAGCGGCCTTACCCAGGCGTTGGATTGATACTGTCTGTAATTCCATGCGGCACTCCAAAACAAGCCGGCCAGCGGAGGTTAGCGGCGAATCGTTTTATGCAACGGGTTCCGGCGACTTTTTTGATCGGCGAAACGCCAGCGACGGTTCCGTTCCCGGCGCACCATCAAAACCGGCTGCGGAAAATGTCGCGACCCAATGTCCGGGCAATACTTCATTGAGCGGCGGCATGCCTTGTTTGCAACGATCCCGTGCCCGGTCCTGACACTGCGTACAGCGCGGCTCAAAGCGACAACCCTGCGGCCAATCCAGTGGACTGGGAACCATACCGGGAATCGCGGGCAGGCGCTGGTGCTCCTGGTTCAAACGCGGCACACAGGCTAACAGCCCGCGCGTATAGGGATGCAGGGGGTTGGTGAACAGATCATGAACCGTAGCGAATTCAACAATTCTTCCGGCATACATAATTGCGACAATATCCGCATTTTCCGCCACAATTCCCAGATCATGCGTGATCAGCAGCACCGCCATGTTTGTGGCGGCTCGCACTTCACCCAGCAATTCCAGTATTTGAGCTTGAATCGTGACGTCCAATGCGGTCGTGGGTTCATCGGCAATTAGAAGCGACGGATTGCACGCCAGCGCCATAGCTATCATCACGCGCTGTTTCATGCCGCCGGACATCTGGTGCGGATAATCGCGCAGCCGGCGGCCCGCGTCCGCCACGCCCACGCGTTGCAGTGCGGTTTCAGCAATGCTATACGCCTGAGAATTGGAGACTTTCTGATGCAACTGAATGGCCTCGACAATCTGAAAGCCAATAGTAAATACCGGGTTGAGACTGGTCATGGGTTCCTGAAAAATCATCGCGATTTTTCCGCCACGCACGCGCCGCATCTGGGCTTCGGTGATGGATAACACATCGCGGTTCCCCAAAATAATCTGACCGCCAACAATGCGACCCGGCTCCGTAACCAGTCGCATCACTGACAGCGCGGTGACACTTTTTCCGCAACCACTTTCACCCACCAGGGCCAGCGTTTGCCCCGGATAAATGGAAAAGGAAATCCCATCTACCGCGTTGAATATGCCCGCGGGGGTATTAAATCGCGTGATCAGGTTGCGGACGGTCAACAGCGGTTCAGCCGCAGTGGCAGAATCTTGTATCATGGCATTTACCTCCGTCCCATCGTGGTGGGATCAATGGCGTCGCGCAGGGATTCGGCAAAAAGATTAAACGCCAGAACAGTAATGAATATCAGCATTCCCGGCCCCAATGCCTGCCACCACCGAAATATGGTTGCCGGATTACCGGCGGAATTAAGCATGGACCCCCATGAAGCCGTCGGGGGCTGCACGCCCACTCCCAGATAACTTAAAGAGGCTTCAATGGTCACAGCACCGGCCAGGCCAAAACCAGCGGAGACCAGCACGGGTGTAACGCCGTTGGGCAGCATGTGTTTGAAAAGCACCCTCCACAGCGGCATACCGGTTCCTTGCGCTGCCAGCACATAATCCAGGTTACGAATGCGGAAAAATTCCGCCCGCAGCAGCCGCGCATATCCGGTCCAACTGGTAACGCCGATAATGACCATGATATCGAGAATATGCCGCCCATAAACGGCGACAAAAGTCAGGATCAGAAAAAAGGTGGGTATGGATTCAACCATTTCCACCAGTCTCATCAGGATAATATCAAATATTCCACCGAAATAGCCCGTCAGCGCGCCCACCACAATTCCCATGGCCAAGGCAATAATCTGGCTGACAAATCCTACCCCCATGGCAATGCGCGCACCCCAGAGCAAGCGGGAAAGTTCATCGCGGCCGTCGCCATCCGTGCCCAGCCAATGCCGGCGGGATGGAAGTTGATTGATCAATCCTTTGCTCAACGGCTCCATTTCCGCAAAACCCCATCGCACCGGCGGAAACACGGCATGGGTAATCACGCCGTGCCGGGCCAGACTGCGATAATTGGTCGCATCCAGGCGATTAGAGTGCAGCGCGGCAATCAATGAGCCGGCAACAATGGTAATACCGGTGATCACAACTGCTCCGATGCGGCGGCGCATCAGGCGTTGCGGTCCAGAAAGTCGCCGTGACCTGCTCATAATAACGCCCTGCGCCGCCAAGGCACCCGCCACAAGCAGTAAAATCAAATCCACGCTGCTAAGGTCGCGGAACAGGGGATATTCGCGTATGGCGGCATGTCCGGCGGCGGCCGGGACTACGCAGGTGTAAGGTTGTCCGTTGGCAATCAGCGGCACCAACAGCGCAATGATCACCAGCACAACCAGATACGCCGCGCATAGCCGCACCAGCAGCGGACGAAACAGGCGTGCCGCCACCCAGCCCCAATACGGTCGCGGTGCGGGCAGCACCGGCTGGTTCATCGGCGACAGTGTCAGATCAGTCATAGATCACCCGCGGGTCAGCCAGATGATAACATATATCCACAGCAAGATAACATAGCAGCGTCAACACCGACCCCACCAGGGCCAGATCCTGAATCACCGGCAGATCACGCGACAGCGTTGATGTATACGCCAGGCGACCCATGCCGTTGATGGAAAAAATCTGCTCGATAATAACCGACCCGCCCAGCAAGCCCGGCAGCGACATTCCAGTGAGCGTGATAAGATTCAAAAGACTGTTCCGGAAGACGTGCCTTACCAGCACGGTGGACTCCGGCAGGCCCTTGGCCCGGGCGGTCCGCACATAATCCTGCTGCAGATTTTCCAGTATTGATCCGCGAATCTGTTTACTTAAAAAGGCGAATCCGCCGTAAACCGAACAGACAATCGGCAGAACAATATGATAAAGATAATCGGCGATGTAACGGAAAAATGTCATGTTTCCCGTATTGGTGGAATGAAGTCCTGCTGACGGAAACCAGTTGAAATATTGTGGATTGGCAAAAAACCCCAACAGCGTTGATCCCAACCAGATCACCGGCAGCGAATACAGCGCCAGAGAAAAAAAGCCATATCCCTTATCAATAAATCGCCCCTGGTTCAGAGCCGTTATCAGCCCCCCGGGAAGGGATACCAGATAAATGACCGCCATGGCGATGGCATTGATGGTCAGTGTCACGGGCAGCCGTTGTTCAATGAGCGTCAGGACCGGTTCCTGATATACAAGGGATGTGCCGAGATGTCCTTCACAGGTGCTTTTAAGCCAGAGAAAATATTGCATGGCCAGATTGATCGGGTGACCGTTTTTATCCACCAGATGCAGCCGGCGCTCCATGATCTGCTGTTCCTGCTTCTGGGCCTGCCGGGATTGCATAATCCCCCCGGAAACCTGCCCCCCGGAAGTGGTCAGACCCGGGGCAAACCGCACCACGGCAAAAAGCATGAACGTCATACCCAGCAGCGTGGGAATCATCAGCAGCAGCCGGCGAATAATATAGGTTGTCATGCCTGGATTCCATCTTGTTGCGACAACCGCGTCACCACGGCTGCGGGCCACTTACTGATACTTCTGAAGTTTGGCGGGCACAAACCAGTTTGCTTCCAGCGGCCCATACTTGCCCACCGGGGCGGTATTATGAAAGCGCTGATTGATAAACATCAGCGCTTCCGACGTAAACAAAAACATATAGGGCTGCTGGCGGTAAACAATGGCCTGAAATGTATGCCATATCGCCATACGCTTGGCCGTATTCATCTCGCGGCGACCTTCGGAAATCAGCTTATCCGCTTCGGGGTTGTCAAAGTCCCCGGCGTTGCTGCCCTTATCCGCATAACAGGCGGAATCCCAGATCTGATAGGGATCATTTTCAATGCCGCCGCTCCATCCCAGAAAGTACGAAGAGAACTGGCGGTTATCAATTTTTTCAATCATCACGGAAAATTCCAGCGGCTGCACGCTCATATCAATGCCGGCTTTAGCAAATTGCTGTTTCATATAAACACAGATATTCTGGATCAGCGGTTCGCGCGAGGGCAACAGGATCTGAAACTTAAAGGGCTTGCCGTTCCGCTGCAGGATGCCGTCCGTTCCCATTTTCCAGCCGGCCCGCTGCAAAAGCGCCCTGGCCTTTGCCGGGTCATAGGAAATCGGTTTAACCTTGGGATTATTCTGCGGGGAAAGCGGATTAAAGGGACCGGTCATCGGCTGGGCCAGACCGTGCAAAAAAGTTTTGATAATGGCGTTGCGATCCACCAGCATACACAGGGCGGTGCGGGTGAGGCGATCCTTAAATTCCGGCTTTTTGAGATTCCAGCAAACAAACATATAACCCGCCGCAGGCGTCAGAAATTTGTAGCAGTGATGGCTTTTGGCAAATCCCGGTTGCTTGGTGTATTTAATCCACTGGGAAGGCTCCGGGGGATCGGTATCCAATTGCCCGGCAAGAAATGCCTGCAGGGCGGCCTGGGGATTCTGGATAAACCGATAAATAATACGGTTGAATGTCGGCAAGGGCCCCCAGTAACGCGGATTACGCACCAGCACAATTTCACCGCTGGTCCATTTATCAAACAGGTATGGGCCGCTGCCTACCAGCAAGCGACCGCGTTTGTTGAACTCACCGGCCTTTTTAAATTGATACACGCTTTCCGGCAGGATGCTCAAGCCTCCCACCACTTCCAGCGACTTAAAATACGGATGTTTAAAGGTAAAGATAACGGTACGTTGGCCCACGGCGCGGCAGGATTTTACATCATTAAAGTAAACCCGTTGAGGCGCATCATCCACGCCGGGGTTCATCATGGTGTTGTAGCTGAACAGCACATCCTGCGCGGTAACGGGATGCCCATTGCTGAAACACGCCCGCCGGCGAATTTTGAACGTGATCTTCAGGCCGTTGGGGGAAATGCGGTAACTTCGGGCCAACCACGGCTCCCATTTGAGTGTGATTGGATCACGTGAAAGCAGCGATTCCTGGACCCAGCCCTGCACGACCGAGGCACCCTCATCACGTGACACAAATGGTGTCAGCGTGTGCGGATTTTCACCAAGATTCTCCACCAGCCAATCGCCACGGGCGTAATCGGGACGGGAATATGGATTGTGCGGCAGCATCGGTGGATTGGGATAGCAGACATAATGGGTGCCGTCCGGGAGGGTTTCACGAATATCTTTTTGCGACGCGGTCGTGCCCCGCACCTTGCCGGATTGCAACTTCAGGCCGTGACGGAGAATTTGCTGCAGGATCTGTGTTTGGTCCAACTGCTGCTGATTAAGGGTTTTTATCTGGCCGGATAATGCAATGACCTGTTTATTGACATAATTGAATTGCGCCATCGCCATGACGGCCGCGCCAATGATCAGCAGCAATAGAACAGTGAAAATGAAATCTTTGAGCGTAAAGCGATTATCCATTGATTCACCTGTTTGCACAGCGCCGGCCGGAACGGGCCGATCGCAACATTTATACGCCGTGAATTCTATCGCGTTCGCACGTCCAATGCATCGCGCAGGGCGTCACCGAGAAAATTTAAGCATAACAGCGCCAGCGTCAAGCCGACACAGGGCCAGGTAATCAGCCACCATTGCGTATGGATCGGATTGATCGCCTCCACGCCCGAAGCCGCAAGATTTCCCCATGTCGGCACCGGTGGCTGGACACCTAACCCCAGAAAACTCAAAAATGATTCTGCCAGAATCGCATTGGGAACGGTCAACGCGGCATAGACCGCGACCGAACCGATAAGATTGGGCAGGATGTGCCGCAGCAGAATGCGCGATGGTTTGGCACCGGTAGCGCGTGCCGCTTCCACAAACGGTTGATTGACCAGGCTCATGGTCTGGCTGCGAATCACACGGGCCATGGTCAGCCAGCTTACGCCGCCGATGCCCACCAGGAGCACCACAATTCCCGCCAGGCCTTGGGCGTGCGGCAATCCGGTAGCATTGAAAAAATGGGCTATTCGATCTACCAGCGCCACCCGCAGCAGAATGACCAGTAGAATGTAAGGTAAACCATACAGCACATCCACGCCGCGCATCAGCAGCGCATCAAGCCGCCCGCCCGCATATCCGGATACCAGACCCACACTTAATCCGATTCCCACCGCAACCAGCGCCGAAAATATCCCGATCAGCAGTGAAATGGCCCCACCCAGCAAGAAGCGTGAAAGCAAATCCCGCCCCAAGGCATCCGTACCCATCCAATGTTGCCACGACGGCGGCGCCAGCGCCTCCCGGAGATCCTGTTGATTAAATGTATGCAGCGTCCAAGGCAATGATCCGTAACAGGCCAGCACAAAGAAGCACATGCCGATAAGTCCCGCAACCGCCAGGCGATTGGCCAGGAAGCGGTCCAGTGCCAGGCGCAATGGCGAACGCGGCCGAGCGATGATGCGATGACGGATGGGTAATTCAATGCTGCTCATACGCGCCGCACGCTGATGAAAATATTACCCGATCAGCAGTTAGCGCTGATCGATGGGCACATAATGGCGATTCACCGGGCCGGTATAGATCTGCCGGGGCCGGGCAATTTTGGATGCCGGATCGTCATGCTGTTCCTTCCAATGGGCAATCCATCCCGGCAGCCGTCCGATGGCAAAAAGCACCGTGAACATATCCGTTGGAATGCCCATGGCCCGCATGATCATCCCGCTGTAGAAATCAACATTCGGATACAACTTCCGTGCGACAAAATAATCATCCTTCAGCGCCAACTCTTCAAGCTTGCGGGCAATGTCCAGAAGCGGATCTTTGACATCCAGTTTTTTCAGCACGCGCTCACAAACGCTTTGCAGCATTTTGGCGCGCGGGTCATAGTTCTTATACACCCGATGGCCGAACCCCATCAGGCGGATATTGTTGTCCTTCTTTTTGGATAACTCAATATATTTTTCCGCAGTCATGCCGCCGGCATGGATTTTCTCAAGCATATCCAGTACTTCCGCATTGGCTCCGCCATGCAGCGGTCCCCATAAGGCGCACACCCCGGCAGCGCAGCTGGCGAACAGATTCGCCTTGCTGCTGCCTACCATACGCACGGTACTGGTGGAGCAATTTTGTTCATGATCCGCATGGAGAATAAAAATTAAATTCAACGCATCTTCAATTTCCGGATCGGCCACGTGCTGTTGGTACGGCATGGAGAACATCATATGCAGGAAGTTGGCGCAATAGCGCAATTTTGGATCCGCATAAATGTAGGGCAGCCCGTTAACGCGTCGATATGTAAAGGCCGCAATGGTCCTGATCTTACTGATCAGCCGGGCCGCCGCCTCTTCCAGCAGCACTTCATCATCCAGTGAATAAAGTTCCGGATGAAAACATCCCAGGGTGTTAATCATGGCAGAGGTAATCGCCATCGGCGGTGCCGTAATGGGAAACCCTTCAAATGTATGCTTCATCGCTTCATGCAGGTGCGCATTGGCGGTCAGTCGGCCGCGGAAGCGCGCTAATTCCGGCTCCGTAGGCAGGCGGCCGAAAATCAGCAGCCACGCAACTTCAATAAAATTGGGATGACCGGCAAATTCCTCGATGGGAATGCCGCGATACCGCAAAATGCCCTTGTCCCCGTCTATATAAGTTATGGCGCTTTGACAGGAGCCGGTGTTGCCGTAGCCGGGATCCAGGGTGATCAGTCCCGTATCGGACCGAAGGCGACTGATGTCAATTCCACGCTCATTTTCGGTTCCGGTGATCACAGGGTACGGGTAGGTTTTTCCATCCAGGGAAAGTTGAATTGAATCTGCCATGCGAAGTCCTTTTACTTCATCGTATCACTCCTGCCTGCCGGGAATATTACACAATTTTTTCTCATTTGGCGAATGGCCGGCGGTTTTTCATTTTCCGGTGACCCGGCCCCTATTTCCAACGCCCGCCGGCCGTGTTGCACTATTGCCATGCCATGAGCAACCCCGGAAACAAGCCCGGCCATTACTCGGAAAGGCTCCTGGCGATTCAAGCGGAGACGGAGGCGGGATCAGCGGCGGACTTCTCCGGCGTGGCCGCGTGGACGATCAAAACCGAACACGTGCTTAGTACCGCCACAGAGCTTTGATTGCTGCCCAGGATATGCTGTCGCAATCGCCATAAAGGCGACATGCCCAGAATCATCAGATCATAATCGCGGGAGCGCTCGCTGACCGCGGAAACGGGCGTATCGGTTTCAATGATGGTCATGCGAATTTGATGGCCGCCATCGGTTCCGGGCAAAAATCGATCCACAAGCTCCTTGACCCCCAGGGGTTCCGCGTTATTGGGGCGTTTGGGTTTCACAACATGCAGGATGGTGATTTCCACATCCATATTTTTACTGATTCTCTGCGCTGCCAGCATGGCACCGGCATCCTGCGACTCTCCGAGATAGGGCACCAGAACCCGGCGAATGGTGGTCAGGCGTTTGTTGATGAGAATGGCCACATTCTTGCTGCTGTGTTTAAGCACATAGTCTACCACGCCGCCCAGGGCGGAGGGATTCACGATTCCCTGGTGCGCTCCCAGCACGGTCCAATCGACCTGTTGATGTTCAATAACTTTGCAGATATCCCGTGCAATGCGCAGGCTGGGCGGGGAAAGGGTTGTGAGTTCAAAATTCAGAACTTTCGCTTCGGCGCTCGCCATGGTGATAGGATCAAAATCGTCGGCGATCGCCGGATCCCCGGCGATGGATGATTCTGCGGGCTGCCGCAGTAAAAGTGCTGTAACACGCCCGGTTTCGCCTCCTAATAGTGCGTGCGATACGCGTATTAAGCCTCTCACGGTACCGGTTTGTGAAAGGGATGCCAGGATATGAATCTTTGGGGCTTCATTTTTTTGACTTTCAACCACGGTCGGGCCGGCCAACATGCGGCGGCCCATCGGCAGGCTGGCCACACGCAGTAAAATGGAGGCTATCGTGGTAATAGCCAGAAATGCCAGCACCAGCACCGTTAACGTTCTTGAACTGATCGCCCCCATTTGCCAGGCCAGACTCAGCACCACGAGTTCCACCACGCCGTGGGTATTCATCAGCAGTCCGGTTAACCCTGCGGCGCTCCAGCTTGATCCGGTGAGTTTAGCGGTGACACTGCTGAAAAAGAATTTCGCCAACATGAGAACCGCGATCAGATATCCCCAGTCTTTCCACACGGCCGGCGTATGCAGTTGTGTGATATTGGTATGCATACCGATGGTGGCAAAAAATATCGGAAGCAGCAGCAGCAATGTGATATCTTCGAGCTTGCTGGAAATATGCCGCACAAACTTTTCATTTGATGGAAACACCAGCCCCAGCATAAAGGCCCCGAATATGCCGTTGATGCCCAACGCCGTGGTCACCAGACTGCTGGCCAGCAGAAGAAAAAATGTCAGCGCCAGCACGTCCCGGGTAATATGGCCGCGGAGTTCAAAATGCGATTGAAAACGCCAGAGAAAGCGGCGTACAAAAAACATCATCACAACGATATAGGCCCCGGCGAGAACTGCGGTTTTTATGCCCAATCCCACAGAGGATAATATATTGCCGCTGCCGGAAAGTTGCACTTTCGCCAGATCATATACAACGGCCAGCAGGCACCATCCGGATACATCCAGCACGGCACCGGCGGTGATAACAAATGCCCCGACCTCGCTGTCTTTCAAATTGTGCTCATTGATGATCCGGGCTAAAACCGGAAACGCCGTCATCCCCATCGCCAGGGCCGCCATCAAGATAAAGGCCGCCGGAGATTTTACATGCCCCACCAGAGCCGGGTGCTTAAGCATCAGCCACGCAATAAGCAATCCTGCGGCAAAAGGCCCCAGTAGGCTGACTAAACCGGTGGCAACAACACTGGCGCCTTTGCCCCGCACGCGGCTCAAGTCCAGTTCCAGGCCCACGATAAACATAAAAAACATGACGCCCAGTTGGGCAAGCAGTTCCAGAAAGGGCATTCCTTTAGCCGGAAACAGCCAATGAAAATAGGCTCCGTGCGCCAGCAGCCCCAGGGCGGACGGCCCAATAATCAGGCCGCCAATCATTTCTCCAATAACCTCCGGCTGCCCCAAAAGCCGCAGCAGCGCCCCGCAAAAACGTGCCGCCAGCAAGATCACAGCAATTTGCATAATTAGATGTTCAATGGTCATGCGGTACCTAAACTCCAAAATTTCCCACGCCATACAGTACCATGCCCTTGCGATGGGGGCGAATGACGCGGCGAATGACACGGGCGAACGCGCGAGCCTGTCAGAGGGAAGTTGTTTTGTGATACACTTACTGCCCGGCTCGGATAGTGTTGCGCAATAAGGAATGCACATCATGTTGACAAGACGGCAATGGAATCAGCGCGCTGCTTTCGCGGCGGCTGGTCTGATCGGCGGTACTCACGCGGCCCATACCTCAGAGGCGATGATTCTGCCCCGCGGCTACAAACTTGTCTGGGAAGATAACTTCAACCGCGACGGTCGCCCCGATTCGAAAAATTGGGGCTTTGAGCATGGTTTTGTTCGCAATCATGAGGCCCAATGGTATCAGGAGCAGAACGCCTATTGCCGGGATGGATTTCTTTTTATTGAAGCGCGGCGGCAGCAGGTGCGTAATCCCCATTACCGCGCGGGCAGTCCCCATTGGCAAACTCGGCGTCCGTTGGCGCACTACACGTCCGCGAGTTTGACCACCGCCGGTCGGCATTCATGGAAATATGGCGTTTTTACCATGCGTGGAAAAATTGATACCCGCGCCGGTATGTGGCCGGCCTGGTGGATGCTGGGTAACCACAAGCCGTGGCCCGCCTGCGGGGAGATCGACATCATGGAATATTTCGCCGGTCATGTGAACGCCAATGTCGGCTGGCAAAGTCCCAACGGGTCTTGTCGTTGGAGAAGCATTTTTACGCCGCTGCAGAAATTTCATAATCCGGATTGGTCCCGGCAGTTTCACCTCTGGGCGATGCACTGGGATCCGGAATTTATCCGCCTGTATCTTGACGGACATCTGCTCAACCACGTTGATCTGCGGCAAACCACGGAAGCGCGGTATGACAATTTTAATCCATTTCATCAGAAGGCCTACATGATTTTAAATCTGGCCATCGGCGGAACACAGGGCGGCAATCCGGACCACACCCCTTTTCCCGGCTTATTTGAAGTGGATTATGTGCGGGTGTTTCAGCGCGGGGGCTAATGCGCTATAATACTCGATTCGGGCCGTGATGTGCCTGGATTAGGAACGTATTGAACCATGAAACAGATTCGTGTTGCCATCATCGGCGCGACGGGTTACACCTCCCTGGAAACCATCCGCTGGTTGCTTAAGCACCCGGTGGCCAAAATTACTTATCTTGCCAGCCGGCAGCAGGAACAGCCGATCAGTGAATTATTCCCGGAACTTCTGGGCCGCATTCAGTTGCCCATTGCACCATTTGACGTGGCGGCCATTCAGGCTGCTGCGGATGTGGCGTTTTTGTGTTTACCGCATGTCGCGGCCATGCAGCACGTTCCATCGCTGCTGGACGCGAGCCTGAAGGTCATTGATTTATCAGCGGATTATCGCCTTAAAGATGCTGCCATTTACGAAAAGTGGTACAAGCACGCCCACACGGATGCAAAAAATCTGACGGCTGCGGTTTATGGCTTGCCGGAGTATTTTTCCGCAGAAATTAAGGCGGCTTCATTCGTCAGTAATCCGGGATGTTATCCTACTGCGGCTGTCCTGGGTATTGCTCCGCTGCTGCAGGCCGGCCTGGTAGAGCCTACGGATATTATTATAAACGCCGCGTCGGGAATTTCCGGCGCAGGCCGCACGCCTTCGCAATCGCATCATTTTCCGGAGCGCAACGAAACCTTTGAACCCTATAGTATTGCATCGCATCGGCACGCACCGGAAATTCAACAGACGCTGGAAACCATTTCCGGCAACCCTGTACACATGCTGTTTGTGCCGCACCTGATTCCCATGGATCGGGGCATTCTGGAAACCATCTATCTGAAAGCCCGAGCCGGGGTAAATCTCGATGATGCGCTGGCTGCGTATGATCGTGCTTACTGTGGCAAACCGTTCGTGCGGATGCGGTTGAATAATCTGCCGGGCACAAAATATGTTGCCAATACCAATTTCGCGGATATCTCCGTGAAACTATACAATGGTCGTTTCGTGGTCGTTAGTGCCATTGACAACATGGTCAAAGGCGCTGCCGGACAGGCCATTGAAAATATGAACCTGATGTTTGGAATAGATGAAACCGCCGGACTGCTTTAACGCTGGCGTTGTCGCAACCCGGCGATTATTCGGACAGCCTCCGATGCGGATAACCCCTACCAGGAGTACACGATGATATTTTCCGCGGCGTTATGCCGCCACGCGGGTGTAAGCCTTGCCGTTCTATTGGCGGCGGCTGCAACGGGAATTTGCCGTGCCGGCGATACGCAATATCTGGCCCAGGACGCCTGGGCACCCGGAGAAAACGTGCAATCTCTGAATACAGGATTTATTGAAAATAAATCCTGGGTACGTAATGATTCTTCGCCCGCGCAGATCAGCATGCTGAATTTTTCCGGCCGATTACGCCTTGCGGACACGGGACGCTACAGCCCCACGGTAGCCTATGATTCAACCTATATCGGTCTGGGCACCAGCACGGCTTTGTTGCCGCGGCAACTCAATGACGAGTCGGTATCCGTAGGAACCCCCATCGGACAATTTGGCCACTGGGGGGTGGGCGTGGCGCTTGGCGCGGGGTATGCGGGCAACAGCCCGTTTAATGATGCCAGCGCCATTTACGGCATGGCACGTATAACGGTGCAGCGTAAGTTGTCGAAAACTACCGAGTTGGATCTGGCATTGGATTACAGCGGAAATCGGCAGTTCATGCCCGATGTTCCCTTGCCGTCGGTGGAAGTGCAGCACCATCAGAAAGGGTTGGAATACGCCTTTGGTTTTCCTTACGAATCCATAAACTGGAACGTCCTGCCCCGGTTGTGGCTCAAAATAAATTACTTCCCCATTGACACCGGCACGGCGGAGGTGGATTACACAATCATGCACGGGCTTGTGGCCTACACAGAATTCGAGAGCGACTCCTGGGCGTTTCATGTCAGTAGTTATCAATCAAATCAGCGCCTGTTTTTCACGCAGTGTCGCGTTCAGGCGGGCCTTAAACTCTTTACGCTGCATCGGCATGTGAATGTTAATCTCGGCGCAGGGTACGCTTTCAATCAGGCCTTCAGCCAGGGCTTTGATGCGCGGGACGAACAGGCGGTAGCCCAAATTGCCAACGCTGCCTATGTCATGCTTAGTCTTAATTCGGCATTCTAAGCCGCATGCAATCCATCGCCTCCATGCTTTGGAAATAACAACACAATCGTAAACCATCCGCCGACGGAGGATTCAACGATCACCCTGCCGCCGATTTGCCGCATGACATTCTGCACAATGGATAATCCCAAGCCGCTGTGCCGCCCCTGATCCGTGCGGGAATCATCACCACGCCAGAACCGTTCAAATATCTGCTGCGACTGCTGCAC
>JAJZGH010000317.1 GCA_021798635.1 Planctomycetota bacterium
CTGGTTAATACCGATAATACTGAATGTACTGATAATACTGATCAATACTGATTAGTACTGTAAAAGAGCAAGGGAGAAATCATGGTTCAGTCATCCTGGTATGGTGTCGCCTTTGTCGGCGGACTATGGGCCGGCGTGTTGTCGTTTGTGCCCGTGATCCTCCTGGCCAGGCGACTCAAGCTCGTGGACATCCCCGATGCCCGCAAGGTGCACGTGCACCCTGTGCCGCGCGTCGGTGGGGTGGCTATTGCGCTTTCCACACTTATCAGTGCCGCGCCCGTGCTGTTGCTGTATCGCCGCACCACGCTGGTTCATGCCATTTTTCATACGCCCATGGCGTCCCTCATTTTTGCCTCCGTCGTGCTGCTGATCGTCGGTTTTCTTGATGATATCATCAACATCCCCGCGAAAATCAAACTCGTCGGCCTGCTGGGGGCCGCGGGCCTGTTCGCTTATTATGGCGTCCGCGTGCCCACCGGACCCATTGCCGCGAATTGGCAGCCCTGTCTCGGTTGGCTTTCCTGGCCGCTGACCATTTTGTGGCTGGTTACAGTTCCCGTGAGCTTGAACTTTTGTGACGGCCTGGATGGCCTGGCCGGCGGCATCGCTACCGCAGCCGCTCTGGTTGTCGCGATTATCGGTATCGCCATCGGCGAAGCCTCCATCGGCTTTTTAATGCTGTCCCTGATGGGTGCCCTGACCGCGTTTCTTATTTTCAACTTCAACCCGGCCCGCATTTTCATGGGTGACGGCGGCAGTTTGTTCATTGGCTTTACCATCGCCGCCGCCGCGGTGCTTGCCTCGCATCACTGCAATTCACCCTTGCCGCTGCTTATCACCGCCGTGGCGTTATCAATTCCATTGGTGGATACCGCCATAACCTTTGCCCGCCGCGCTATTTTGCAACGCCGCAGTCTGTTCTCCGCGGAACGCGGCCACCTGCACCACCGCCTGCTGGATCTGGGCCTTACGCATATTCATGCGGTGTATCTGCTGTATATCTTTGGGGCGGGCACTTGCCTGCTGGCGGTTGCCATGTTTTTTGGCAACACGCTGGTCATGGCGCTGGCCAGCTTTACCCTGGCCCTGCTGCTGATTGTATTATTCCGCACCGCCGGCAGCGCCCGCGGCGGAGATATGGTGCGTGCCCTGCGGCGAAATCGCCTGCTGGCACGTGAATCCCGCACCTACCGCATCGCCTTTGAATCGTTACAACTGCGCCTCGCCCGCGCCAGCACCTTTGACGCCTGGTGGGCCGGTGTGTGTGAAGCCGCCCAGATGCTGCACTTCAGCCGCGTGGCCATGACCGTGATCCGCCGGGATGGCTCCAAAGATGATCGTGTCTGGCAAACCACAGAACTTATCCCGGAAGGCGCAGCCATCATGACCGCATCGCTGCCGATTATCCAACGGCGTATCGGCAAGCCCATGCGGATTGAAATGGATGTCCTGGCCCCCACCTTCCTGGAATCCGCGGGCCACCGCATCTCTCTTTTCGCCCGGCTCGTGGAGGAATTCAGCCTGACGGCTTTGAAAGATCAGCCGCCGGGACCGTTTAAAATCCGACTTTTTGGTCTGGGTTTTTCGCGGGCCAATCCCCGCCGGCGCGCCAATGAAGATAAAAGCATCGCAGGGCGCATCGGCTCATTGGACCCGGCAAAATATAAATCGCTGAAACTGCGCTTCTCCAAGCCCGTTACCGATTTGAAAATTGCCGTTGTCCATGATTTTTTATACACCTACGCCGGTGCCGAACGTGTGCTGGAACAGATGCTGCTGTGCTTCCCGCAGGCGGACGTGTTCAGTTTATTTGATTTCCTCAAGCCCCAGCAGCGCGGCTTTATTATGAATAAGCCGGTGCAAACCAGCTTCCTGCAAAATATGCCCCTGGCCAGAAGTAAACACCGCGCCTATCTGCCCCTGATGCCCATGGCCATTGAACAGTTGGATGTATCTAAATATGATATGGTTATCTCCAGCAGTTACGTGGTGGCCAAGGGCGTGATTACCCGGCCTGACCAATTACACATCTGCTATTGCCACAGCCCCGTGCGCTTCGCCTGGGATATGCAGCGGCAATATCTGAAGGAAGCCGGTCTGGACCGCGGCCTTAAAGGCATGATCGCCAAACTCATACTCCATTACATCCGCGTGTTTGATGTGCGCTCCAGCGGTGGGGTGGATGCGTTTATGACCAACTCCGGCTTTGTCGCCCGACGTGTGGATAAGGCCTACCGCCGCAGTGCCACGCCCGTTTTCCCGCCCGTGGACACTGAAAAATATACCCTCTGCACCGATAAGGCCGATTATTACCTGACCGCTTCACGTATGGTGCCATATAAGCGCATTGATTTAATCGTGCAGGCGTTCTCCCGTATGCCCGGCCGCCGACTTATTGTGGTCGGCGAAGGCCCGGAACTGGAAACCATCCGTGCCCTGGCTACTGAAAATGTCAAAGTTGTCGGTTACCAGAGTTCCGAACGCCTCAAAGAATATATGCAGCACGCAAGAGGCTTTGTATTTGCCGCCGAAGAAGACTTCGGCATTGTCCCCGTGGAAGCGCAAGCCTGCGGTACGCCGGTGATCGCCTATGGGCATGGGGGCGTGACAGAAAGCGTTATCGACGGCGTAACCGGGCTGTTTTTCATGGAACCGACACCTGAAAGCATCATGGCCGCAGTGGAACATTTTGAACATATTACCTGGGACGCGCAAGTGATACGGAAAAATGCCGAGCGCTTCAGCCAGCAGGTATTCAAGGAAAAGTTCCTGGAATTTGTCAATAACCAATGGCAAGATTTCCGCAACGCCCGCCTGGACGCCATCGCGGAAGCGCAGGCGGCAGCGCAGGAGCCTGCGTTAGCTGCGGAGCCGGCACCGGTAGCGGCAACAGAGACCGTAGCGTGAGGGGGACGAGGTTACAGGTGACAGGTTACAGGTTACAGGGGACAGACGAGTATTCAGGAGTTAGGAGTTAGGAGTCAGAAACTTCAGTACATGCAGTAGTTGCAGTACATTCAGTAGATTCAGTAACCGGAGGAGTTACCTGCCGCGCTAGATATTGAATGTACTGCAATTACTGAGCAATACTGATAATACTGAATCTGCTGACTTCTGTTATACTGGATCCCATGTTGCCGTTAATTGAACAACACCGTCAGGAGATTGACTCCCTTTGCCGCAGGCATGATGTTCGTCGGCTTGAGTTATTTGGCTCGGCAGCGCGTGGAGACTTTAACCCCATGACCAGCGACTTGGATTTTATCGTGGAATTCGCCAATTATGCGGCCCGGTCCATCGCGGACCAATGGTTTGGTTTGCAGGAAGACCTGGAAATCCTTCTCGGCGTTAAGGTGGAACTGGTCAGCGCTCGCACGGCGGTTAATCCCTATTTCCTGGAAACAGTTAATCGAGATAAGGTAACACTCTTTTCCTGATAAGGGAGCTTGACGAACTACTGAAATAGCGCCTGCGGGGATCCGTGATCTGTGGCAGTAGATTCAGTAATGGGCGGGGTTAATGGCTGGCATCGAGCAGTTGGCATTTAGCGGCCTGCATACGATGCGAGCCGGCAGGTTTATCCTGCCGGGCTAAGTGAAAGCGCCAGCGCTTCCGAAGCATTCTAGCTTCTAACTTCTAGCTCCTAACTTCTTGTCCCCCGGAGCCACAGAGGTCACAGAGATGGCGCGAGGTTACAGGTTACAGGTTACAGGGGACAGGGGGGAATTTAGAACCTGGAACCTGGAATACGTGCGATCCCCGGCTGGCTCCTTCAGCTGGCCAGAATACTGAATGTACTGCAATTACTGAATGTACTGATCAATACTGAATCGTCCCCTGTAACCCCAGATCGGCATCTAATTTGTTCGGCTGCGGCCACAGCACGGCTGGCGGGCTGGCCGGCCAACCCTGCGGGATGCTAGGAGCCGCAGAGCGTCAGCGGAGCCGTGAGGTGCTCGCATGCCGTGGTTTCGTTCACTATAATGACTCTGTTGAAATCGTATGTTGAGGTGTAATTTGAGTGATTGCGTTCGCATCGGTGCTAAAGGCCATGTGCAGATTCCAGCAGACATTCGTCAGACCCTCGGAGTAGGTCCGGGAGACAATTTGCTTTTCGAAGTACAGGGTCGGGAGGTGCGCGTGCGCGGTACGAAGGCGCCCCGTGGCTTTTCCAAGTACCGGGGAATTGGCAATCCGGGCATCGCGGACGCGCGAAAAGATATTCTCAGGTGGACCCGCAAGGCGCGCGGGCGATGATCACGGCTGTTGATACAAACGTAATCGTGGCCCTGTGGAGCCGGGATTCAACCACGAATACCAACGCGCAGGCTGCGTTGGAAAACGCCTCTTCCAACGGCCGGCTGATTATCCCTGCGGCGGTATTCGCGGAGCTTCTGGCTTGCCCGGACCGTGACCAGATTTTCCTGGAGAAATTTTGCACAGATACAGGAATTACGGTTGATTGGGAAATAACGCGGGAAATCTGGATTGCCGCAGGACACGCCTTTCAGACATATGCTACTCGAAGAAAAGCCCAACAATCCGGGGGGCCTCGGCGCATTCTTGCCGACTTTCTGATCGGTGCCTACGCGGTTAAAAAAGCGGACCAACTTCTGACGCTCGACGAAGGAATCTACCGGGCGGCATTTCCCACTTTGCGCGTGGAAAGCTTCTAACTGACGAATACCGAGGATTTCCAGCCACAGATTTCACGGAGATGGCGCGAGGTTACAGGTTACAGGTTACAGGGGACAGGGGGGAATTTAGAAGCTGGAATCTGGAATCTGGAATACGGGCGCGAGGCGGCAGGTTTCACCTTCCGGGCAAAATAGAAGCGTCAGCGCTTCCAAGGAATGCGAAATGCGAAATGCTAACTGCCGGGCAGCGTTGCCGA
>JAJZGH010000318.1 GCA_021798635.1 Planctomycetota bacterium
TCGACCCGCTTCTGGCACCGCCGGAACCCGCACGCGTTGCCGGTGCCAGCGTCACCTTTGAACCCGGTGCACGCACAGCTTGGCATACGCACCCGCTGGGCCAAACGCTGATTGTCACCTCCGGCTGTGGCTGGGCACAGCGGTGGGGAGAACCGCGACAGGAAATCCGGCCGGGGGATGTAATCTCGATTGCCCCGGGCGAAAAACATTGGCATGGCGCAACTGCCACCACCGCCATGACGCATATCGCCATTCATGAGAAGCTCAATGGCAGCCCTGTAGATTGGATGGAAAAAGTGAGTGACCAGCAATATGGTTCTTGATAAGGAGTTTTTATGCAAATGCGCAAATTGGGTAGTAGTGGCTTGGAAGTATCCGCTTTGGGGCTTGGCTGCATGGGCATGAGCTTTGGCCTCGGCCCGGCTGCCGACAAACAGGAAATGATCGCACTGATTCAATCCGCGGTGAATCAGGGGATTACATTTTTTGATACCGCTGAGGTATACGGTCCGTTCACCAACGAAGAACTCGTAGGCGAAGCCCTGGCACCATTCCGCAAGCAAGTGGTGATTGCCACGAAGTTTGGATTCGATTTAAGCGGGTCGGACCATCGTCCGGGAGCCGCGGGCTTGAACAGCCGCCCCGCGCACATCAAGCAGGCGGTGGAAGGCTCGCTCAAACGGTTGCAGACCGAGACGGTCGATTTGCTCTACCAACATCGCGTTGATCCCAACGTACCCATCGAAGATGTGGCGGGGGCCGTAAAGGATCTGATTCAAGTCGGCAAGGTGAAGTATTTCGGCCTGTCCGAAGCCGGAGCGCAAACCATTCGCCGGGCGCACAGCGTCCAACCGGTTACCGCCCTGCAAAGCGAATATTCCCTGTGGTGGCGGGAACCGGAATCGCAAGTGTTGCCCACGCTGGAAGAATTGGGGATCGGTCTGGTACCCTTTAGTCCCTTGGGCAAAGGCTTCCTCACGGGTGCCATTAACGCGGACACGAAGTTCAGCGGTGATGATTTTCGCCTGAAGGTGCCGCGCTTCAGCGAAGAAAACCGAAAGGCCAATCAGATGCTGGTCGATGTCATTGGAAAATTTGCAGCACAGAAAAAAGCGACCCCCGCCCAAATTGCCCTGGCGTGGCTGCTTTTCCAAAAACCCTGGATCGTTCCCATTCCCGGTACGACCAAGCCGCATCGCCTGAAAGAAAATATCGGAGCCGTGTCAGTCCAGCTTTCACCGGCGGAAATAAGCGACCTGGAAACGGCGGCGTCAAAAATCCCGGTTCAAGGCGCACGCTATCCGGAAAATTTACAGAAAATGGTTGGCCGTTGATGCGCTCGAGTGTCCGCAAGTGACCCGCAGGCCTGAGAAATCAACGCTGCTATGAAGCATCGGCGGCCACTTAATAATCGCTTGGACCCACGAAGGAATTGTCTATTATCGTGATCAATACAGGGAGATCCTCAGATGACCAAGCCTTACATTGTGGCTCATCGATGAAATCAGCCATGTTGTTGTCCCGATTGCGGACGGTTCGATTGGAACACCCATCGTATTTGACGCGCCAAAGGGGGATAAGTCGCACCAGGCGAAAGCGCTTCATGTCAAGTCAATCAAACGGCTTCCAGGCGGCATTATCTGGACGCGCTACCGCGTAGAGAATTAATCGATATATGCCTATGGAAAACCCGCACGCTGACCGCCAACCACACAAAAAAGGTACCTGGAACCTTTTCCGGGGGTGACACTTCTATTTCGGCTAAGGGGTGACAATTCTACGTCGGTATAGTGTGTTTCAGGCTGAATTAAATTAATGGCACATTGACACCACTCGCCGTGACTGGTGAAAATATAATAATTCAGGCATGGAGTTGCTTTGGTGAAAAATTGCGAGTGCCACTGAGCCGGAGTGTACGGGATGTTCTCCTACGTTAACCGCAAAAATATAACCTACTATCTGCACATGCGGCGGGCCGCTGCCGGCAGGGCGGTATATGTCATGACCCGGAGCAGCGCAGATGCCTTGGAGACTGTGCCGCCGGGAATGGAGATTGTTGAAAAATTTACTGTTGAGCGGATGGGCTACTCCGGTATGGGCGGATGGCGATTTGTGGCGCTGGTTTCGCTGCAGGAAGCGCTCAGGGCCTACTTGCCAAGGCTCGGTAGGCCGAGCTTTTTCGAGATGTAGCCGAAAGGTTTGCTGAAGTAAAATCAGGAGCTTGACATGCCAATAATGGACTCGGCTGTGATAATAACTGCCCTGCTCATGGTTGCCGTTGGGGCAACGGCGGCCTGGGGTTTCGGGTGGGTCAGTCGGCATGGCGGTGCGTCCGGCACCGCGGAAGTGGTGGAGGACGCCGTCGATGCCATTCACGCGGTTGCGTTCCGCGCTGAAGAAAAATGCAGGCAGGCGGTTAACACAATGCCAGGGTTACGAATTGACCGCCATTTTTTCTTTCGTGCTGCCGCCTACCTTTTCTGCGCGACATTGATGACACTGCTGTGGCTGCTTCTTGGCTCGCAAGTTGCTAAACTATGCGACCCGGCTGTCGTCGCGTTTATCAAGCATGGAGGCGAGATCGCCACCTATAAACTTCACTTGTACTGGAATATCCGCATCGCCTTTGGCGTGATGGGTTTTCTCGTGGGACTGGTCATCGGCGAAGCGGCTTACATTCTTCTTTCCCCATTCATCCCCGCCGAATAGGACCTTGCCAAAAGAGAACTTCATACCTTTCAGCAATTACGAATATGCATGCCAAATGGGTGTGTGCTGGGCATATTTCCGCGTTATGATACGAAGCTACCGCATTTCTTCGCCGGTCCATCTATCGTGATCCGGATCAGGGTCCGAATAGTATCGCGCGCTATCGCGAAGCATCTTTGCAACCGCGTTTATTTTTATCATCTCCTCCGGCGGTCCCGGATCGCCATCGCCGCCCCTTGTCCACTTTATCTGGATATCAGCATGGCCCTCATATTCGTGCCGGGAATCGACCAAGTCCGCCCCGGCATCTTTGACCTCGCCGGCGCAAAGCGCCGCAAACCCTCTATATGTCTTGCCGTCGCGTTGCAAGCGTTTGGCCTGTGCTTTACATCCGTCTGACTTAAGCCAATCATGTCGCATAACAGAGATCTTATTGCTTCCCTTCTGAGGCTTAAACGCAGCTTTGTCGAGTTTATTGTCCTTAAAATGGTAAGGGCAATAAAGTGCTCGGACGATTAGCTCATCTGTTTGAATCTGAACCGGCCAGTCGGACATTGTTTACCCTGCGAAGAGTTCGGAAGCAAAGGGAGAAACCACATTACTCGGCGAATATAACTGCTGCAGGATGTCCTCAAACACTTTGAATATGGGAGTACTGTCTTCGCTTATCCGGAAGTCTATCAGAGAGGGTTTCTGGCCCGGAACACATTGTATGTAACCGGCATACCGTGTTTGACCGATTTCCAAGTATGCCTCACCTTTGCTGCTCTCCCAGCTCATGGAAATTGTGCCATTGGTTTCTGGTGAAACCTCCGGCAGGGGAAGCCTGTGAAATTGCTGATTATTGATCAAGCTGATTATAAACAGAGTGTGTGACGCGACCTTCTCGGAGATCGCCTTGGCCCCGTAGCTGTCCCAGTTTTCCGACAATTCCTTAAGGGATTTAACATGCGCCAGCAAGCCCTGATATTCGGCATCGCGGTGCACGCTCGGCCCTACGGCCAAGCGAGCGCGGCACGCTCGCGGTTGCAGCGATAATTTGTAATAAGAAAGCGTGAAATGGCAGGGCGTGCTGGGCTCTCCGCTATAATTCATTAGGCTCATAACATGCGGCTGTAGGGGTTGGACCGGTGGGATAAGTGCAGCGGTCATGATATTCCTCCAATCGCCGGCCGCATCGCCGGCCGAATTTTGTTTGTGACGTTTTGAAAAACCTCTTTCGTTAGCTCATGGCATCGCCCCAAATTTTCCATGACTGCGTCGGCCGTTTCCATATCGTCAGCCTTTACCGGCGACCTGGTCGCCACCATCGTATCCATAAGGATCTTCCGCCCGGTGCTGGTGTCCGTTTCGGTTACGGTAACAAAGATGTTATCCCCTGTTTTTAGCGGAACCGCCAGTTGGATTGTGGGCACAACGCCGGCAATGTCCTTGGCGTGTTTTTCCAACACCGGGGGGACCTGTACGTGAAAGCCGAGGACATCTTCACAGAATCCCCGGGCGGAGTAATCTCCCACCAAGTCCGCACCAAAAGCATCAAGATATCGCAGAATAACCGTTGAAAAATTCTCGCCTCTTTCCGAGTCATTACGAGACTTGACCAGCGACAGCACTCCGCCCCTGACAAACGGTCTGAATTCTTCCCACGATTGGTAGTTTGGCGGCAAGGCGTGAGCCGAGAATATACCGGGCCCCAATTGGTAGAGTCTCTTCCACGCCGCATCTGAAGACGGTTCGCGGAATCTATATACCGGCTGGGACGGCAACAAGGGAAAACCTTGTGGCACCAAGCGCTCGACCTGAAACCCCCGGCTATTGTGCGATATTCCTTGATTGAATCGCATAAAAAATTCTTCTTGGCTCGTTGCGCTGCTGAACTGCCCTCCGGCGGCTAGCGTCGAACTGACCCCTGCATCGGCGACTCCAGCTGGCGGCCTATACTGCCAGCGAATCTCAACAATTAACTCAATAATGGGTGGATTTTCGTAATTCACGTTCACCTCAGTGGTAATAATAGGTCTTAAACGACGAACTGGCAAGGAACCCAACCCTCAGTGTATAGCCCCTCAATGCAACGCCATAACCATGCCGCGCAACTACTGCACATTAAAATAACGGGCTTCGGGGTGGTGGACGATCATGGCGGAGGTGGATTGTTCGGGTTGGATCA
>JAJZGH010000061.1 GCA_021798635.1 Planctomycetota bacterium
ATCACCGGTGGAACACCCTACGGAGCCACCACCTTGGCTGGCGCAAAAGGGGACCGCAGCCCCAGTGAAAATGAACTGGCCATCGCCCGATTCCAGGGTAAACACGTCGCGCAGATCGCAGCCAAACTGGCGGGGAAGTAAACATGAGTCCGGATAGAACAACAATTCGTAAACGCAATTGGTCACGTGTAGCCCTCTGGGTGATTCGCGGGTTGCTGGGTGCCGCATTTCTTGCCGCCGGCTCGCTGAAGCTGGCCGGAGCACCCATGATGGTCGCGGAATTCAACCGCATCGGCTTGGGGCAATGGTTCCGTTACTTCACCGCCATCTGCGAGATTTCCGGGGCCATACTGATTGTACTGCCTCTGTTAGGTGGCCTGGGCGCTCTGCTGCTGGTGTGCGTCATGTCCGGAGCGGTTCTAACAGAACTGCTGGTGTTGCATGATTCCGCTACTCCGGCCGCAGTCCTGGGCATTCTGGCGCTGATCGTTCTGATCACGCTGCGCGGGGACGTTTACCGGATTCTGCGATTGGGAAAAAAGCGAAATAGTGAGCTAATTCCGGGGTAATATATGATTATGTCAGAATCGAATCGAATCCCAGATGCTCCGGTTGATCCGATGTTTCTGGAACGCTGGTCGCCCCGGGCGATTGCACCGCGTGCCATTACGGATCAGATGGTGCGGTCATTATTTGAAGCGGCGCGCTGGGCACCGTCCTGCTTTAATGAGCAGCCCTGGTTTTTTGCCTACGCAGTCAGTGAATCCGGACGAGCAAAAATTGCGGACGTGCTGGTGCCGCAGAATCAGGTATGGGCGGCAAAAGCACCGCTGCTGATGATTATTTTTGCGCGGAAAAATTTCGCCCATAATGACAACGCTAACGCCTGGCACGCCTTTGACGCCGGTGCGGCGTGGATGAGCCTGGCGTTGCAGGCTCATCGCTTAGGGCTGGTCAGCCATGCCATGGGCGGCTTTGACCCCGAAAAAGCCTACAGCGCATTAGGCGTTGATAAAGAAAAATATGTTGCCCTTGCCGCAGTTGCAGTCGGTTATTATGGCGATCCCGCAGCGCTGCCTGAGCCGTTGCGGCAACGCGAAGCTCCGGCACACCGTGTTGCGATGGCTGAAAAGTTGCTGGTAATCCAGTAGCTTTTCCGGCGCTGTGAGCCGGAATTATTCTGATGGGAAATTACGGCTTTGCGGGTAAAGCCAATTTCCCGGCTTTGATAAATGCGTCCACCTGTTGCCCAACATACAGGGGAAAGGGTGCCGGACCCATGCGGTAAACCACTTGCAGCACGCGGGTTTCCACCTGCTCAGTGGGAGCACCGGTAAGATTCTGCTTGGGCACCACAAAAGGCTCAATGCGTACAAAGGTCAATGGAATTGGCGTGCGTGTCATGCCGCGCACAAAGCACATCGCCCGTGCTGCAGGATTAAAGCTCGATGCATCTTCCTGATCTATTTGCAACCGCACATTCAAATGCCGGATGTCACCAAGAATTAAAGCCGCCAACTGCGGATTATCCGTGATGTTGTCCACCGCCGCAGTATCGGCAAATTGTCCCGGACGAATGTTAATGCGTAGAATTGTGCCGGCAATGGGGGCACGGACGGTCAGTAAATCAAGATTGACCATCGCCTGTTTCAACTGCGCATCATTCCCGGCAATCGTGGCCCGGGCGGCAAGGACCTGGGTTTTAGCAATGGTGATATCCCGGCTCCACGTGCCGGCATTAAATTGTGCTAAGTTGGCCCTGGCCTGCGCCAACTGCGCTTTGGCTGTCAGCCAGGCGAAGCGTCGATCCGCGACATCATCAACCGAAATAGCGCTGGTGCCGATCACCGGCTGTATGCGCTGCCAGCGCTGTTGGTCATTGGTATACGTGGCCTGGGCCGCCTGAAGAGCCGCCAGATAGGCCAGGCGATCTACCGCTCGCGGCGGTGATTCCAGTTTTGCTAAATTGGCCTGGGCCTGCGCCAGTTGGGCCTGGGCTGTCAGTACCCCGGCTCGCGCTAGCGCCACCTGCGCCTGGGCCTGTCGGGTGTCCAATTGAAAGAGCTTCTGCCCTTGAACCACCTGCTGATTCCATACCACGTATACATGCGTTACCACACCGCTGATGAAGGGCGATACGGCAATCGATCGGCTTTCAGGTTCAATAATGCCGGACGCGGCAATGGCATTGGCGTACGGATTGCCCGCCGGTTGCACCGCAGGCGGAACCGACCGGTAGTGATGCGTGCTGCGTTTTACCGCAATAACGCCAATAGCCGCTCCGGTGATCGCCAGCACGGGAATTAAATATTTCCGAATCATACATTTCCTTTATCAGCTCAAACGGTGCCGGTGATGACCGTATCAATAATTCTGCCATCTTCCATGTGCGCGATGCGATCAGAAAAATGAAAAATACGGCTGTCATGCGTTACCACAATCACCGCCCGATCCGGCCGGACCGCGATGGTTTTAAGTAAACTGATAACCTGTTCGCCGGTTTTTCCGTCCAGAGCGCTGGTGGGTTCATCACATACCACAAGCCTGGGTTCGTGCACCAGCGCCCGGGCGAACGCGATACGTTGCTGCTGACCGCCGGACAACTCACGCGGGTAACTTTTCAGCCGCGTACCTAACCCCATTTTATCAAGAAAATCGCCGGCTCTATCCAGGGCCTGGCACCGCGACCAGCCTAAAACCAGCAGCGGTACGGCGGCATTTTCCACAGCCGTGAGTTGCGGCAAAAGATTAAACTGCTGAAAAGCAAAGCCGACATTGTGCCCGCGATAGCGCGCTTTGGCATTGTTCCCAAGGGCCAGAAGGTCCTGTCCGAACAAATGAATAGCCCCGCCATCATGATTCAAAATGCCGGCAATCACCGACAGCAAGGTTGTTTTACCACACCCCGATGGCCCCACCAGCATCAGCATTTCGCCGGTGAAAACATCCAGCGTTACACCCGCCAGCGCATGATTCACCGCATTCCCCTGCCCGAAGGATTTTTCAACTCCGCGGCATTGCACCGCAAGATTTTCCTGCTGCAAAGTCATCGGCACCTCAACATCCCTGGCATTGGCTGCTCATTTATTTCATTGATCATTTGAACACCACCGCGGGTTCCAGTTTCACCACCGATATCAGGGAGAACAGACTGGCAAAAATAACAATGAAAATCATGCCCACGCCGGTCACAGCCATAATCTGCCACAGAAAAACCGCCAGCCGCTCGCTGGGCGGCGTGAAATGCAAAATGAGCATATTCGCAGCGCCGCTGATGCCGATCCCAATGCCAAAGCCCAGTACGCCGGTAACAATCGCCTGCAGCAGCACCATGCGAACCAGCATAAAATCCGTGGCTCCCATGGCTTTCAAGGCGCCAAGATACCGCAGATTATCATGCGTGAACTGGTACAGCGTCTGGCCGGCAATGGCGATTCCCACCAGCGCGCCCAGGCTGATGGTGATGCAGAAATTTATGGGAATACCCGTGGATTTCATGTAATACCAGAAGGTTTTGCTGGCGATACCCGCCTTGGTGTACGCCTCCAATCCGGTGCGCTGTTCAATGCGCCGGCACAGAACCGTTAAATTCTGCTGCGGCCGCGCCTTGACCAGGATGACCGCCAACTGATGACGTTGAGCCGGTGCCCAATTGGCGGCACGGCTGTACGTGGTGTAGATAATGGGAAGGCCCTGAAAACTTAAAGCGGTTCGGCACAAACCGGTTACCAGTGCCCGGTTGCCGTTAATCTGCATGGTCTGACCGGGCTTGATATTACCGAGTTTGTCCTGTGCGTAGGCGGCATCGACCAGGACGCCGTGCGAAATTCGCAACGCATTGATGGTTATTCCGCCCAGCAGCTTTGGCGGCCCGCCCGCCAGAGCCTGATCGCCCAGACCCAGCAGAAGACACGTCTGAAATTTTCCATCGGAAAGCCGCACTTGAACAGCCTGCCGGAATAGCTGCGTGGCCCATAAAACACCAGGTATCGCCTTGACCCGATAAAGCTCATCCTCGCTCATGGGCCGGAGGTCATCGACATCTTCCATGGGCCGGTTGGTCACCCAGATATCCGGGGTGCTGATGTTGGTGACAATGCCATACGTGCTGCGCATCAGGCCGACAAAAATATTCAGCTGCTGGGAAATCAGAAATGTTGCCAGCGCAATGCCGATGATAATACCGATGTATTTAACACGATCTCCCACCAACATGCGTAATGCGACAAAATTCATAATCCATTTCTCCCGGTGGTGGTAACCATCCTGCGGCTGTAACCGTCGGTCTTAAAATCGGCCGCAGCATTTCAGGCGTGGCGGCGTCGCCCGGCTAATTCACGCTTTCATGCCGATCATGACCACACCAATTAAAATGAAAAGAATACCCAGCCAGCGTTGAGGGGTCATGTGCTCTTTGAGAACATGCGCCGAACAGAGCGCGACGGTGGCAAAACAGATAGCCCCCATGGGAAAAGCGATAATCAGCGGCATAAAATGCAGCGTCCAGGTCCAAAAAATTGACTCGGTAACAAATGCTACGATCGCCGCCTGAACCCAGTGGTTGGTGAGAATTTGCCGCAGTATACCGCCGGCTCCCGGGGGCATACTGCGGGTGCCGATTTTCATGGTGACCTGTCCCACGGTTTCCAGGACCACCGCGCCGGAAAAACTCAACAGACCCATCCAATAGACGTTCATCCAGCCGCCTCCGAAGTACCCGGCCGCTGGTGCATGGCTGTGACGCGCGACGAATTGGACGGCGTGCGGCTGACCAGAACCACGCCGGCTAACACCAGGGCGATACCGCAAAACTGAAGCGGATCCAGATTTTCTGAAAAGAGCCAGTGGGAACTTACCGCTACGACAATATAACTTAATGCCGTGATGGGCTGGACAAAGCTTAAATCCGCCAGAGCCAGAACCATCATCCAGTTGAATAACTGCCAGACGTGTAAAAGCAGGCTCAGCAAAAACAGAGGTTTTATTAATGTGGCCCCCAGAGCGTGTGTCATTGAGCCATGTTGTGGAACCGATGCTCGCCAGCAGAGCTGCACGCTGGTGTCCAGAGAAATAGCAAGAAATAGCCCGGTCCACAGGAGCATCCGACGAGGTTTTTGAGTCGGAATGCTCACGCTTTAATTCCGATCTGTGCCGAGCGGGATTTTTCCAACACCGCCTGGATGACCGCAACCAATTCATCGGCGATCAGTCCATGGGCATAATCGTTGGGATGTACGCCATCGGGTCCCGAGACACTTTCCAGCGGCACGCGGCTTAGCGAAGTGCCATACTGCACAAAAGGACATTCCAGTTCCGCAGCCACCTTTGCCGCCGCTACCCGATACACTTCCAGGCCTTGATCGGAAACCGGTTGACCGCCCAGAGCCTGAATCATGGCGCTGACATCTTTGCCGCTTAATTGTGATAAATATCGGCCCCGGATATCCAACGCATGATTCGGCATATCCGTAAGAATAGGCCATGCCCCGGCGGCGATTATCTTCTGCGCGATTTTTGTCAGATGAGCGGAGTACCGATCCACGCGAATGCGATTCTGTACAATTTTTCCGTTGCTGATCACAAAACGCTTCCACAGCAAATCCACATCATTGCCGCCCAGCATCACCAGCACCGCGTCCGGATGATGCTCCTGCAGCAGGGGGTCCATAAGCTCCACCGCGTCGGCTGTGGTGCGATGAATGTCCGCGTCCACAATAAATGTGACGTCCGACAATTGTGTCCGGAGGATATCCAGATAGCTCCGCTCCACGCGACCCGTTACATCGGTGCCACGGATTTCCGCAATTCCCAGGCTGATGCTGTCGCCGACAATCAATAATGTGCGCTGATGGTTAACCGGCATGGGCGGCCTCCTTGCTGCCTGGCGCGGCGGAAACCGCAGCCGCATCAGAATAATCATGGCGCTGGTCGATCATGCGTTTAAGCTTGCGATCATGACGCAGAGAGCCGGGCGGATGCAGGACCACGCACAAATCAAATATGCCGATATCCAGGTTTTTGGTCAAATCCGGATACTGCAAGCGCATTTGCTGTTGGATGTCCCTTCGCACCTGCTGGTCATCGGTGCGCAGGCTTTCCACGTTAATTTCCATCAGTTCGCGTAAACCATCGAGTTTGAAAACCACCTGCCAGTCATGCGTTAAGCCTTCCACACGCCGCAGAATATTTTCAAACAGCAGGGGATATAAATTGCCCCCGCTGGCGACGATCAATTCGTCACGCCGGCCGCGCAGGCGGCTCATACGCATGCCCTTGAGGCCGCAGGGGCATGGTTCGGGAATCAGTCGCGTGATATCCCGCATGCGATACCGCACCAGCGGCATAACCGTGCGCCGCAACGTGGTAAACACCAGCTCCCCCAGCCCGCCGCTGTCCGGTTCTATGATCTCCGAATAAAAATCGGTATCGTCCAGATGGTAAACGTCCGGCTCATCACAAGGTTGATATCCCAGGCCGCTGCCAAGTTCCACGCTGCCATAGCACATGCGTACTTTAGCGCCCTGCCACACCCGGTTCATCCATCCGATGGCCTCGCGCGGCATTTCCTCGGCTCCGCCAATAAGCAGCTTCATCGGTACGCTGCCGTGTTCTTCCGCGAGTTCCGTCAAACGTATCAGCCATGTCGGTTCACCCATGATGACATTAAACTCATACTGCTTGAGCCGCCGATAGACCTCCAGCGGATCAACTTTTCCAAAGGCCATGCAAAAGCACCTGGTCCTCATCAGAGCGTTATGCACCAGCATGCCGGGAATCCACATGGAAAAATCAAACGCGTTGGCCACCCGATCGGTTGATCGCAGCCCCATTACCCGCAAGCCTGCCGCATCAATTTGGGCAATTTGTGATAACTCATGTTGATCATAATAAATCTGCTTATTTTTTCCGCTGGTCCCGGAAGATTCAAAAACAATATTGGGCGCCCGACAGATGAAAGCCTTGGGGTCTGCGATAATATCTTCAGGCATGGTATAAAAATCACCGAGATCTGCCGGCGTGCGAACTTTAGCCGGATCAATGCCCCGATCCTGAAACGCCTGACGATAAAATTCGCTGTGCCGGCTGACATATTTTACAACCTGCCGAAAACGCTGCGCGCGAAGTCGCGCCACGACCCATTGAGGCGTGGTTTGGTAGATCCGGGCCAGGGCCGCCGGACTAAGCTGGTCTGCAAAAAAGTCTACCGGATTCAATGTCAGATACCACCCTTTCAAACTTCCGCTGCTTGTTACCGCAGCTTTAAGCGTGTTTCTATCGCACGGCTTTCATGGCCTGCCCGATAGCCTGCGTCGTAAATTCCAAGTCCTCCGCGCTGTGTGCGGCGCTGACAAACCAGCAGGCTGAGCCGGAACTGTTGACATGCACACCCTGCATCAGCAACGAATGCCGGAATGCCGCGTAGCGTTGTGTGTTCACCTTTAACAAGTCCCGATAATGTTTCAACGCATGGCCGTCCTCATTAAACAGCACCTGGAACATACTGCCCACGCCCTGCACCACGCAGGGAATATCAGCATCCCTGGCAGCCCGGCGAATCGCTTCCATGCAGCTTAGGCCATGGCTGTGAATATTTTCCAGTGTTCCAGGCTCATTTATCTTGCGCAGGGTATAAAGTGCGGCAGCCGAGCACAATGGATTGCCGTTGTACGTGCCGCCATGTTTTACAATATTGGTGCCCACCTGTTCCATAATCACCCGGCGGCCCGCAAAAGCGCTGATGGGAAATCCGCCGCCGATGGCTTTACTGAATATTGTCAAATCCGGCGTGACGCCAAAATACTGTGCCGCTCCGCCGCGTGCCAGGCGAAAGCCCGTGACAATTTCATCATAAATCAGCAAAATTCCCCGTTTGTCGCACTGCTGGCGCAACCAGGCCAGCATCCCCTCTTCCGGCATAATGCAGGCATTGTTAGCAACAATAGGTTCTAAAATAATGGCCGCCGATTGGGCACCGTGCTCATTAAGCAGGCGCTCAATAATGTCCTTGTGATTCCATGGCGCAATGATGACATCCCCGCTGACTCCTTCTGGAATACCGCGCGAATGCGGGCTGTTATGGGGATGATCCAGCGGGCCGGCTTCCGCAGGCGTGGGGCGGTTGCTCACGGCCAGTACGTCGATCCAGCCATGATAGTGTCCCTCAAATTTTATAATCCGGTTGCGCCCGGTAAACCCGCGTGCCGCGCGGATGGCCCCGCTGATAGCTTCCGATCCGGAATTCGCATAACGCACCAGCTCTGCCCCGGGAGCCATGGCGCAAATTTGTTCAGCCAGTTCCACTTCTACCGTGTTGCACGTGCCGAACATCGTGCCGCGCTCAAGTTGTCCCTGCACCGCCGCGACCAAGCCGTCGTCCGCGTGGCCGAGAATCGCACTGCCATAGCTAAGCAGGTAATCAATAAATTCATGGCCGTCCACATCCCACACGTGTGATTTTTCCCCCCGGTCAATGTACAGCGGATAGGGCAGCGGCCCCGTGGTGGAACTGCGGGCCGAACTGCTGATTCCGCCCGCCAGCACCTGCTTGGCCCGGGCAAACCATCGCTGGGATTGGTTGGTGGCATGAATGTCGGGCAGACCCAGAGGATGTACCATCGTTTGTGTCATACGTCTATTTTACCGGTAAAGTTGTCCAATGTATTGCACACAGCGCAAATGACAGCGCCGCTTCATGCACCGCTTTAAGTTCCACGAATTCATCTGCGCCATGCGCCTGCTCCAGGCTGCCGGGACCCCATACCAGCGTGGGTGTTTGATCCATACCCCAACGAAGGCCCGCTTCGCAACCCGCGTTGAAACCGGCCCATGGCCTGTTGCGCGTTGTCACACCACGGTCGGTCATCGCCGCCAAGGCACTTTGCGACAAGGGATGTTGTGCGGATAATTCATGCCCGCCATATTCTTCGGAAAATTCAATTTCCAGGGTGCACCCCCTGCCCTTTCCCTGGTCGTGCAATTCCCCCAGGCGATGCTCAAAGCGATTTTTCCAAATCGCCAGATCGTCCATCGGCAGCAGTTCCAGGTACCCCGCACACCCGGCTAAATCACAGGTGGCACCTTGCCAATTCCCTCCATCCACACGATCCACTGTAATGGGCCGCATCACCGGATAGGCCGCGAACAGTGGATTGGGATCAGGCAGGGCGAACTCTTTTTCCATTATTTCCAGGTGCTCCAGCACCTCACGCAAGGCGATAATGGCATCCTGTCCCAGCCATTTGACTGTGCCATGCACCGCTTTGCCGTGCAATCGGATGACGAATCTTACGCCGCCGCGTGAGGCATTCCGTGGTTGTCCTTCCGTGGGTTCCAGGACAATCAACCCATCCGGACGATAGCCCCGCACATAACTGGTTAAGGTGCCCAACCCCACGCAATCCTCTTCGCCGGGGACAATTTCCACCATCACATCGCCCGGTAGGCCGTGCGGATATGTTTTTTTCAGTGCCGTCAGTGCCGCCAGCGCACTGGCCAGCGGACCTTTCACATCGCAAGCGCCACGGCCATATATCCGCCCCTCGGCAATTTCCCCTGACCACGGGCCATGGGTCCAGCGCCCTGGATCGCCCGCTGAAATGACATCGCTGTGGGCGTTAAACATCAGGCTGCGGCCAACGCTGCAACCTGGAAATTTAATAACCAACGTGGGCCGCCCGGCCAGTGGAATGTGTCGCAAGGCCGCCTGCCGATAAGTCTGAAGCTGCGTTTCTGACGATTCAAATAATTCTGTTTCAAAGTTGTTTTTCGCGGCCCACCGGGCGATAAACATTACCAGATTGCCTTCATCGCCGCTGGTGGATGGAATCTGCAACAGCTTCGCAAGCAAATCCTCTGTGGCAGGCTGAAGCTCCTGGAGGTATGTTTCCAGTGAGCAGCGCATGTCCGATGAATTTGCGGGAATTCCTGCGGGTTGAGTCGTGGTTATTCCAGGCATAACGCTCGCATTCTTTCGTTCGGCTTAAGGCGGCTCAAATCGCGGCCACCTGCGATGTCCATGCCCGGTTCATGATCGCGGCAATTTCGTGCAGGCTGTTGTACGGAATACAGGCATGGTTCCGCGCCGCCAATTCTTGCGCCAGGACTCCTTTGGCAAAGACCACATCGGCCTGCCGGGACGGGCATATATCACTGCGGCCATCGCCTATGTAAATGGTTTTTCGCCGGTCTACATGCAGTTCCCGGGCGCTGGTGCATTTGCAATGGGCCGCCGCAGATAAGCAGAATTCCGCTTTGTGCGGGCAGACCAGGTGAAGCTGCTGATGCTTCCGGGCGATGCGATTGGCCCGAATTTCAATATCGCCGACGTTAAAGCGGTTAAGAATTCTGCGAATAAATTTTTCAATGCCGTCACTGAGAATAGCAAACGGGACATGATTTTGCCGAAGCAGCGTGATCAGGGGGATAAATCCCGGGTCAATGTCCACCTGATCGATAAAATCGTACAGGTCATTATCTGAAATGTCCAAAAGTGAAAATTCTTCCCGCAGGCATTCTTCCGATCCAATTAACCCGGCTTTCCACCGCTCTTCCACGAGTTTCCATGATTCATTGCGTGAAAATCTGTTCACCAATTCGTCCAGCACATCCTGCCGCGAGATCGTGCCGTCAAAATCAAACCACACCTGTGCGGCATGGGGTGCAGGTAAAATCAAAGTCTTCACTATGGAAAATCCTCTTCAAATCAAGCATGGTTTTTCCGCCCCGCCCGGCTTTATGTCGCCTTCGGGGCTGCTGTGAGAAAACCAATTTTTAATTCTCGATAAACGGGTCTTCCGTCCCATTCATCGCGTGCGTTCCAAAATCCATTGGTATCTTAGGGCAAGAGGGGGGTGAATATCAACCGCAATCAATAGTGGAGAATGGTATCGGTGCGTGGCAATATTTCCGGGCAATGCGCTGCGCGGGGAAACTTCACATAGCTGCCGGCTATGCCGTGGTAAAGCGCACCCCGCGGGGCGGCCCATGCTTCGGACAGGCTCCTACCTGCTTAGTCGCGCCAGCGATCTGTTCACTGCGTCGATATTAAACGCTTTGGGGTTAAATTTGCCCATCCATTCAGCGACCTCCTCATGGTCGGGATGCTCTTTATCGTTGAGAATGGCAAGCTGTTCGTAGTATCCCTCCAGACCGCCGCAATCCTCCGGCGGACAGGCCATTTCGCCGTCAGTGCAGACAATTGGCTTTTCTAAAACCGGGATTACTTTTTCCACGACAATCGTATGCATCCAGCTGTCGCCAAAGTCGTATTGGTAAAGGAATTTCTTTCTTTTTCCTATAGCCTTAGCCAGGCTAATTTTCGAGTCATCTTCACCGGTATCATCAAAGTCCTCGAATGGATGATATCCGGTATATCGCACCTCACCGATTTCAAACTCATGCAGATGGCTATCGTTCCAACCCATGGCCATCTGAATGACGATGTGCAGGCCTGCAAGGGTAAGATTCGCCGGAACGATGACCCGCCGCCAGATGGACGGCTCGCTTTGAGCCAGCGTAATCGTCAATTCAAATCCGTTGGTGGAAAACCTGCCGAATCCCTTTTTCGCCATGTTCTACTCCTTATCACCTGTGAATCGTGGTCGGCTGTGAAATGCCACCGCGTACCCGCCGACAATAACGTACTTAACGCGGGCGGCGTTTAACAACGCGACAAACTCGCGCAAGCCTTTGGGAGGTTTCACCGTTGCTCCGTTGCCCTTAATTTATAGCCCGATCAAAAATTAAAGTGGACAGGTGGATGCAAGCCTCCGCGACCGCTTGCCAGTTCTGCCAGGGTGCGATCAGATTGCGATATTCGGCAAGACCTTCCTCACTAAGATCAAACGGCAGGGGATTGGCCAGTTGAATAACCAACTGGAGTGTTGGCGATTCTCCATTGGGTTGCGGGTAAAGCGCATCCAGCGTTTTCAAGGCGACAACAACCTCAGCGTCCCCCATGTTGGCGGCCAGCGCGACAAAATCCAGATAATCGCGTGTGGCGTTGCGTTTAAGGTTGTCAGTCAGGTTGAGTGTTGTCGGACATAATGCATCCAAAAGTGATAACGCTGAGCGTAAGGATCCGGCAGATGGGTCTTACAGACTTGAACTACTTTTGCGGCAACCGCTCTATCACCCAGCACGTTCTGCCGCAGCTCTACCCAATCTTGCCGCTGGCCACGGGAGATAATGTCATCAATCACCGCCAGCGTCTTAGTTGAAGAATTCAAATGCCGATGCTGCATCTTAGCCGATCCAAATTTAAGACAGTCTTACAATAACCGAAGGGGCTATGCCGTCAAACGAATACAGTGATAGCACGGAGGCTCAGGGTCTTTCAGTTTTCCCTTGGTCGGGCCTTGTTCGTTTTTACGATGTTCCGGAACGAAACGATTTATTGAGGAATTTGATCAAGCTGCCGCTCGAAAATCTACACAGCCCTGAAAACTAAAAGGCCCTGCACGGAGGCTGGCCAGCAGCGGCTCGGAAAAGATTTACGCCCGAATGTAGCTTGGTGGTCCGTGCCATGCCTTTCATAGATGAAGCTCAAATTTAGAAATATGCCGGCGATCTGAGAGTTGCGATTACGCTCCGTTGGGGCAGATGATGTCCAATCGCGGAAAATATGTTCTGTAGCGTCCCACGTCGCGGGTAATTAGTCCGAGCCTTTCAACCGCCGCATGAGCGCCAATGAAAAAATCAGGTAATACTGCTGAACGTTCCCCGCCGCGCCGCCGATATGCCAAAAAGCATTTTGCCGCCAGAAAGGCCGCCTCGTAAGGAATCGCCCGCCGCTCGAACCATTCCAGTGGAAGCGCATCATTGACATCCTCAATTCGGGGAAATCGCACGGACACCTCGGCAAATATTACCGCGTTGATGACTAGCTTATGGTGTTGAGCCGCCTGGGCTAGCGCCGTGCTGGCCCACTGAAACCACTGGGAATCTTCAGTGAGAATATCCAGCAACACGTTAGAATCCACGATCATGGCCGGCATGAATCACTTCCGCGTAAGTTTCATAATCTCATCGGTGGACAAGCCGGTGCCGGCACGGCCGCGCATCTGCTCTATCAAGGTGTTACCGCGCCGGCCGCCCGAGAGCTTGCGTAAAATAACATCCTGGCCGCGCATTACAAATTCCACGTCCGTGTGGGGAAGAATTCCCGTCCGCTCGCGAATTTCCCGGGGTACCGTTACCTGGCCCTTCGTCGTCACCTTCATGATTGAAGCTCCTATGTACAGTCCTCGTCTCGCCTGTGCCCAATAACGCTGGGCGAGACCGGGTAATACTCTTACATGTATTATTACTACTTTACAAGATAGACGCAAATAGAAAGCTGCGCGTAACACGGGGCATTCATAGACTCAGCCGTTATCAGCTATTTCCAGGGCGTTGCGAACGCCGGGAAGACCGCCGCGTTGATGGCACCCTATCCGATACCTCAGACTCGACGATACACACCCGATAAAATATTCACGATCTTATTCCGGCAGCGAAAGTTCCTGGGCGCCTGCAATATCTTTAGGGCCTCCCGAAGCGAGCTTATTCTGAATCAGCAGTTCGCAACTGATAAAGTTTACCGCCAGTCCGTCCAGCATTGCCTCTTCCCGTGACGTCCACGCCTGATCGAAGGTCACGCCATCAATGGATGTCATCAGATCAATGCGATTGGGTGGAAAACCGAGCTGCAATACCAGATCATTTCGACTCAAATCCTGGGCGCTGATGCTCAATTCTTCAAAGCCAAAGGTAATGAGTGCACCGACGATCCTTTCCCCATTATCAACTGAACTTTCAATAAACAGATCGATATCACCTGTGAATCGCGGTCGGCCATGAAAAGCCACCGCATACCCGCCGACGATAACGTACTTAGCGCGGCTGGCGTTTAACAACGCGACAAACTCGCGCAAGTCTTTGGGAAGTTTCATCGTTGCTCCGTTGCGCGTTAATCAGGTCCAGCAGAATATCCAGACGCTGGGCGGGTGAAAGAGACCTGTAGTAAGCCCGATCGGCGGCATCCGCCGCGAGGTGCGAGTCAAATGTGCGGGCAATCTTTTCCATGCAGATATTATACCGAAGCAGTTGAAGGAGGCTATTACTTCAGTCTTGCCGTCGGCCGCAGGAAATTATGTCATCGATGGCCGCAAGCGTCACAGTCGACGAATTCAAATGCCGATGCTGCATCTTAACCAATCCACATTTAACACAACTTTACAGTAACCGAAGGGCAATGATCAGCCGACGGCGACGGTTTTAATTTTCGGGGCAGTCTGTGGAGCACCGGATCGCGAATCTTTCAGCGGCGTGGCGGCCAGTTTATCCACCACATCCAAGCCGGTGGTTACCTGACCAAAGCAGGTGTATTGGCCATCCAGGTGCGGAGAATCCGCGTGCATAATAAAAAACTGCGAGCCGGCAGAATCCGGATCGGATGAACGGGCCATGCTGATGACGCCGCGGACATGTTTGCGCTTGCTGAATTCCGCTTTGATGTGGTAACCCGGGCCGCCGGTGCCAGTGCCGGTGGGGCAGCCGCCCTGTACCATGAATCCCGGAATAATGCGGTGAAATGTCAGGCCGTTATAAAAGCCCTTTTTGGCCAGCGTGACAAAATTCTCAACCGTTTGGGGGGCCACATCAGGCCAAAGTTCCAGTTCAATAACGCCCTGATCGGTATCCATGCGAATATGCGGGGCAGCGGGTTTGGCGGTTTCCGTCATGCTGTGATTCCTCAAAGTTAGCTCCGCCATCAACTTCAGCGTAATGGCTGAAATCTTTTATAACCGATAACCAGCCCTGACAAAAGCCGCCGGCGAGAATTGATTGGGCGTGGCCGGCGCGCAAAATAAGCGCGCCAACCCGAGTCTCCCGCCGCCCCACAAAGCCGCCGGCTCTGCCGGTGGTACCGCGCAGGAACGCAGATCAGGAACCTTTTGAACTGCCTTGGATAACCGCGCCGATCCCGGCCAATCCTCTTACCGTCCCGGCCCGCCCTGATGCAATGTGATGGTGCCGGCATCGGCTGTGCCGCCGGCGGATACAGTGACAGGTTTGCGACCGCGGCCAAAGCCCACGCCCCGATCAATGATCAGAATCTGATACTTGCCGGCGGGCGCATTGGTAATGCTGAAAGTTCCATCTGAAGCTGTTTTGGCAAAGCCGGTGACCTGCCAGATTGTCTGGCCCGCCTTCGGATGAGGAAACCAGCCACGTCGGCCTTGACCCTTGCTTACCCGGGCCACCCGGACAATGGCTCCGCTGGCAGCATTGCCGCTGGAATCCACAACTTTACCGGTAATCGTCCCGGTTTTGCTGGCCGCGACTGCATTCTGGCCATGCGCCAATTCCGGAATAAGGGGAGCCGCAGCTCCCACCAGAACAACCGCCGCGAAGGCTAACAGGTGCTTACGCATAAAAAAGACTCCTCATCGAACCACAATGGCAAAACCCAATTGAACCACTCAACGGCCACGCCACATAGAATCCACGCCAAACCCGAACCGGGTCCCAGCCAAACCCGCAACCCGAGCGAAAGTTGCAAAAAAAAGGACGATGCCGCAGTTCTCTCCCAACGCGCCGGAACTGAAACAGGGGCGCAGACGAGGAGTTTATGGTATCCCGGCGCGCCGGGACCCCTGGTTGAGCGCTAGTGCTCTGTCACACCCAAATATTAGGATTGACGGAGGGCCAGGGGGTTGTGGGCGCGAAGTGAGGAGGAAAGTGTATGGGTACATACATTGACGACGAGCGCCAAAGCTCACGGCCTCCTGGCCCCCGCCCCGCAGGGTTGGCCGCAAACGCCCCATCTGCGGCGTCGCAGCGGCTCAAGGGGTCTACGGACCCGGTTTTCGCCGCTGCTTCTTGCATCTGGAGCCTTTGCGGCCAATCAATCCTAATATTTGGGTGTGACAGAGCACTACAGCCTTTTTTAGTGCCAAAGTGCGAAGGTTGGGAAAGGCGACGAAGGCTTCCATGAGACGGGATTTGCCCACGCCGGTTGCCAGAGCAAAACAGAGTGATGGAAAATCCCGCTCGAAGTCCGTGACCGTTGGGAATTCAGTTTTTACCGCCTGCAAAGCTGCGGCAGTATCCGCATGCTTTTCCAGCGGCAGAATCTCGCAGATGCGGGCAAGTATCTCCAGTGATTCCCGCTGCGGGGGCCGCAGGCGCAGGCGGTTGCTGATGGCGGTCACGTGGGAGTTCATGGCGGCCCTCCACTGCGCAGCATCTTCAATTCCCGGCGTATTTCTGTCGCAAGTTGGGCTTCCGTCGGCACGTGCAACTTATAGCGGCTGGCAAAGATTTTCTTCCCTTCACCCTCGGCAAGTGTATACTTGACCACCGCCTCGTTTTTGTCGGTGCAAAGGATCAGACCGAGCGCTGGATTGTCGCCGGTCGAGCGCTGCCGGCGGTCGTAATAGTTGACATAGAGTTGCATCTGCCCGATGTCTTGGTGGGTGAGCTTGCCCACTTTGAGGTCGATGAGGACGTAGCATTTGAGAATGGTATGGTAGAAGACGAGATCGATATAAAAATGGTCGCCATCCAGCGTGATCCGGCGCTGGCGTGCCACGAACGCGAAGCCCTTGCCCAGTTCCAGGAGGAACGCTTGAAGGTTGCGTATCAGCGCGTGCTCCAGGTCGGTTTCCACCAGCTTGTGAGACTCGGGCAGACCCAGGAACTCCCTGATGAGCGGGTCTTTGAACACGTCGGCGGGCTTTTGCACTTGCTGCCCTGTTTGGGCGAGGCGCAGCAGACCCTTTTTGTCTCGGCTCAGGGCCAGTCTTTCGTAGAGCAGGCTGTTGATCTGTCGCTCCATCTGCCGAGCTGACCAGCCGTTTTGGATCGCTTCGATTTCGTAGAACGCGCGGGCCTGGGCCTTTTCCACACGCAGGAGCGTGCGGTAGTGCGTTCAGGAGAGATTGGGATGAAGTATACCGGGTTTCCATGATTTCAAGCCCATTGAACCGGCCCTCGGCACGCCCGACAATTCAACACGCAGCGCGTGTTGAATTGCGGTTGTCTTCGATTGCAGTGGCGGCAAATCAACACGCAGCGCGTGTTGATTCGTGAGAATCGACGGATAGGTTGTGTAAAATGATCGCATGTATTGAAGCGCTGAAACGGAGAAGCCGTTTCCGTAGTCGCGCTTCAGCCGTTGTGCGAGGCCGGTCAATAATCGTTCTCCATAGCCGGCGCGGCCTTTTCCGCGCTGTTCCTCTTCTACAATCTCGCGGCCGATGAGCCAGTTGGCCGCCACCTGGGCGGTGTTCACGGAGCGGGCGGCGCTGGAGCGGGCGGATTCAAGGATGCTGCGTATGCGCACATAGAACGGCTTGTATGTTCTGCTTCTCATCGCGCGGACTCCCGAAACAGTTGCGCCTGATCCTCATCAAAAAGCAACGGCTGCTCTTTGACCTTGCGCGAGCCGCGGAGGATTTTGGCTTGCGGTTGGGGCTGGGCGAGCGAATCGGACGACGGCACCGCTTGGGGAAGATTCGCAATTTGCAGGCTGTAATCATCGTGGCCCCATTCGCATTTGCCGAGTACGGCCTTGGGGATTTTCTTGATCGTCAGATTTTCAAATTGCCTTGCATTGCCGAGGAAGGCGCTGCAGCAGATCCAGATGAGTTCGAGTTTTGGTTTATGGTTGGCCATGGCCGCAAATTGTACGCTAAATTTATGTCTCGGCCAGTGGCGGGACGATGCCATTCGGGACTTGTCGAGCATCGACATATTTAAGGAACCGTTCGTATTTGTCGGCGATGCTTCGGGAGTTGGTGTCAACCTTGAAGCGTTCGTACTCCCGCTGTGCAAAGGCTACGGCTTTGCCGACAAGTCGAATGTTTGCAGGCATAAGGTCCGCTGTGGCTGGGCCGAGATAGTCGATTATCGGTAGATTGTCCACGGGATCCCTGGCGATCAGCTTGGTAGTTTCATTCGCTGCGTCCACGGCTGGCTGGAACCATATAACCTTCGATGGGTCAATTCCTACCTGTTCCTTGAACCACAACAGCGCTGTTATGATCAGCCCGCTCACGCCGTCGCCAAGTCGAACACGCATGTAATTGTGATCCGTCTCGGCTAATTCATACGCCCTTTTGGGGGCCGGTCCCCAGAGGTCACCGCCATGAAAAAGTGCGCTCGAGGAATTTTCCACCTGTGCTTGCTCGTTGAATTCTGTGGCCAGGTGCACGTCAAGGCCACCGCGGATTGGAACCCCGCCGGAAAGTGTACAGATCATGGTTTCAGCGGTGGCGACCAGCAGAGACCTTAAGGCGATAAGCGCATTCGGATTCTGCGGGTCCCATGGGAAATAGACCATTACCGTATCCAAGAACATCTGGAATGTGACATCGGGTACATGATATGCTGCTGAAGGCAGCGCCGCAGCCATTCCTCCGGCCATCCGCTTGCTGAAAAAAGTTCGCACGCCCCAGACTTTGCCAGCGGCTTCTCCGAAACGGCGGTAATACTCGGCTTCGTCGTCCCGCAGAAGCTTGAGGTCTTCCAGCGAGGAAATTGCCTCGCGTTGGCCCAGCAGGTCGAGGAATAAAACAGCGTAATAGGAGCGTTTACGGTTTAGCGTTGGACCGCCTGCGGCAGCGGAGTTTTCTGTTCCTGAATCCGTCATACCAGCCTCCATCGCAAATAAACCACGGTTGTGGAGTTTGTGTTTTGTGTGAGCTTTGCCCCGATCCCGGCGATCAAGGCTTCGCGCCGCTGATCCACCGCATCTTGTGCTTCAAATAAGGCCTTGTGCTTGGCGATCCAAGCGAGTTCCAGCTTATTCTTGTGGTTAGGCATCGGCTTCCACGTCACCGTTCAAGCCCCTGGCGGCGGGACCGTCGAGTTCCAACTTGGGTGTTGATTCCTTGAGGCGCTTTTCCACCTGCTTGATGTGTTCCGCCGGAGAAAGATTCTCCGGCATGGTGCCGCCGATGCGTTTGATCGCTTCCCGCACTTCCTTGCCTACCTGCATGTGCGTGTCGATGGCGTGCCGCTGCCCGTTGATGCCCTGGCTTTTTAATTTCTCGCGGGCCTGGGTCATGCGGAACTGGTTGGCGGCAAGCTCAGTGGTGTCCATGCGGTCCATCAGGTTTTCGCCGCCGGGGATACGCTTGCGCGTTTTGATCTGCTCGCTGCCCAGCCCGCCGTACAACCCCTTGTAGCCGGCATCATGGAAAACGCCGAACATCCGCCCCTGGACGCCGGCATCTTGGGCCGCCCCGGAAAGGGCCTTAAACTCCTCCTTTGTTTGCTGGCGCAGTTCAAGGCGTTCTTGGTCACGGCGGTAAGCATCAGTCAACTCCTGACGGCGGGTCTGGATGGCAAAATACTTCTGGGCGAGGGCAATTTCCGGCTTGCGCGGGTCGCCATTCTGGGCGATCAGGTAACAGGCGAAGCGGGAGAGGTGAAAATCAGGAACTTCCTGCACAGCGCCTTTGCCCCCGGCGATCGCTTTGCGCGCGCGCGCAAAGTGATGCTCCGGGTCATTCCCGGATTTCTCGCAGGAGATGACAGCCTTGGTGATCGCCTTCTCGAAGTTTCGCCAATGGTTGTAGCCCAACATGGATTGCAAGTCCCGGGCGCTGAAGTATTCAGCCCCGTGTGCGTTCACGAGTTTGAGTTCCTCGAAGCCTATGGCGGCGGAGGGAGAAGAATCGGGCGTGGGTAAAATCTCTGTCATTGCATAATCCTCCGGTCATTGTTTCACACTGCGGGATCCAGCCAACCGCTGAGCGGTCGATGACGTTCATATTTTCAACTCACGCAGCAACTCACGCAATGCTGCGTCGGATTGTGGACAGGGCCGGGGGCCACCGGTGCGCTTCAGCCGCTTCTCGATCTTGCTGACCCAGGTACGCTCGAGTTTTTGCTTGTTATGGGCCATAACCGGAAATTGTACGGCAAATTTATTTTCCGGCCAGCGGCGTGGATGTCTTCGATGAACATCGCCGGCCCGCAAACTCCAAATGGACAGCTTGGGGCGTGTGGATTAATTGGATCGAAGGCGCCTCGCCTGCTCGTTGTGCCGACGGGACGTCGGCGGTCCGTACCGCAGGCTGAAGCGCTGCGCTGCAATTTTTCTGGATACGAGATTCAAGGTTCTAAATTCCAGGTTCCGGATCTGAAATTTCAGATTCCAGATTCAAGGTTCCCGATTCTGGCGGCGGGGCGGCGGTGGGATATAATTGGGGGCGATGATGGTAAGAAATGTTATAACGGTTGGGTTGAATCCGGCGATTGATTGTGTGGTGCGGTGCCGGGGGTTTTTGCCGGGGGAGGTGAATTCCGGGCGGTTGGTAGCGCGCATTGCGGCGGGTAAGGCGGCCAATGTTACG